>JAKSSK010000041.1 GCA_024403135.1 Clostridia bacterium | reverse complement strand
GAATGCACTTCTTCAACCCAGTTCCAGCAATGAAACTAGTTGAAATCATCAAGGGCTTAGCAACATCAGAAGAAACTAAGGCTACAATTCTTGAATTAACTCAAGCTTTAGGAAAGACTCCTGTAGAAGTAGCAGAAGCTCCTGGATTCGTTGTAAACAGAGTATTAATTCCACTAGTAAACGAAGGTATCGGCATCTATGCTGATGGCGTTGCTGACGTAGAAGGCGTTGATACAGCAATGAAGCTTGGCGCAAACCACCCAATGGGACCTCTAGAATTAGGTGACTTAATTGGACTAGACGTTTGTCTTGCTATCATGAATACACTTTACACTGAATTTGGTGATTCAAAGTATAGACCTCATCCATTACTAAAGAAGATGGTAAGAGCTGGTAAACTAGGAAGAAAGACTGGCGAAGGTTTCTATAACTACAATAAATAGTATTTGATTTGCCTCGGGATTATTCCGGGGCTTTTTTAAAAGAAAGGAAAAATGCCATGAAACCAGAAGTAGAAAAATATTTTGACAAGATCAAAGAAAATTATGCTCATGACAGACTAAAATCCAAAGCTCTTCACCTAGAAGCTTGCAAGTATCTTCCAGGAGGAGACACTCGTACTGCAACATTCTTCCTTCCTTTCCCTAACTTCATCGAAAGAGGAGAAGGGGCATACATGTATGACGTGGATGGACACAAGCTACTAGATTTCCAAAACAACTACACATCACTAATTCACGGTCATGCTCACAAGGAGACAGTTGAAGCTGTTAGAGAGCAAATCGCAAGGGGTTCAGCATACACTGCACCTTTTGAAAAGCAGATAGAACTATCAAAGATTTTAACTGAAAGATTCCCTAGCATGGACCTGGTTAGATATACAAACTCAGGTACTGAAGCAAATATGCACGCCTTAAGAATTGCAAGAGCATACACAGGTAAGGCAAAGATCATCAAGACTGAAGGAGGATACCACGGCACTACAGATGTATTCGAAGCCAGCGTAGACCCTAACATCAAGAAGGCAGGAACTTTAGACCAGATCAAGGTTATCCCAGAGTCAAGAGGAGTATCATCAAACGCTCTTAAGGACGTACTGGTAGTTCCTTTCAACGATATCGAGAGAACTAGAAAGATGATCGAAGAAAACTACGAAGATGTTGCCTGCATGATCATCGAGCCTATCATGGGTTCAGCAGGACAGATTACACCTTCCCTAGAATATCTTAAGTTCTTAAGAGAAATCTGCACAAAGTATAACATCGTGCTTATCTTCGACGAAGTAGTAACTGGAAGATTATCCCTAGGCGGTGCACAAAAGCACTACGGCGTAACTCCAGACATCACTACACTAGGAAAGATCATCGGCGGCGGCACTCCAGTAGGAGCATTCGGCGGCAAGCGTGAAATCATGCAGATGTACGACCCTAGAGAAAAGAAGATGTACCACTCAGGTACATTCAACGGAAATGCAGTTACCATGGCAGCAGGCCTTGCAACAATGAAGGCTTACGACCAGGAAAAGGTAGACTACATCAACGGACTAGGAACTAGGTTTAAAGAAGGAGTTCTAGGAATCTACCAGAGACTTGGACTTAATATGCAGATCTCAGGCGAAGGATCAATATATAACACACTGTTTACCAACAAGCCTGTTCACAACTACAGGGACGTTGCAGTAGCTCACGAAGAACTTAACAAAGTCCTTTACATGGCTCTACTAACAAAGGGAGTATTCGATGCAGAAAGAGGAATGTTCTGCATGTCAACAGCAATGACAAAAGACGATGTAGACTTTGGTCTAGATGCCCTTGAAAAAGCTATGAAGGATATGCTTCCAATCATTCAGATTGAAGCACCAGAACTATTTGAATAACCGTGCATTGCACGGTTTTCTTTTTTGGTATATAATCTAGGAGTATCAAATTTCTAACTATCTATTTATCTGAAGGTCTAGTAATCTTAAGGCCTCCCCAGTAAGAAAGGAAACATTATGGTAAGAAGCGAACTTGAAGAGAAAAAGGTGGCAGAGCTAAGAGAGATTGCTAAATCTTTAGACGTTGCTGACCACGATAAACTGAAGAAAAGCGAACTGATTGACGCTTTGATGGAAAGGGAAGAAAGACCTGTAGTAGAGGGAATCCTTGAAATAGCTGACGGTGGATTTGGATTCCTAAGGTTTTCAAACTTCCTGACCAGCGAAAAGGACATATTCGTGGCTCCTCCTCAGATTAGAAGATTCAATCTGAAGACAGGAGACAAGATTAAGTGCGTATCAAGAAAGCCACACCAAGGTGAAAAGTTTGGCGCCCTTCTATACGTGCTTACAGTAAATGGACTTGAACCAGGAGAAGCCATCAGAAGACCAGACTTCGATAGCCTTACTCCAATATTCCCTAGGGAAAGACTTTCTCTAGAAGGAGATAGAACAAACCTAGCTATGAGGCTTATCGACCTGGTAGCACCAATAGGTAAGGGCCAGAGAGGACTAATAGTTGCTCCTCCAAAGGCAGGAAAGACTGTCCTTTTAAAGAACATAGCAAACACAATAGAAAAGAGATATCCTGAGGCAGAGATGATCGTGCTTTTGGTTGATGAAAGACCTGAAGAAGTAACTGACATGAAGAGATCTCTGACAAAGGGCGAAGTAATTTATTCAACCTTCGATGAAATGCCTCAGCACCACGTTAAGGTGGCTGAGATGGTTCTTGCAAGAGCACAGAGACTTGCTGAGCACGGAAAGGATGTAATCATCCTTCTTGATTCCATCACAAGGCTTGCAAGGGCATACAACCTGGTAGTACCAGCATCTGGCAGGACCTTATCTGGCGGTCTTGATCCAGGAGCTTTACATAAACCTAAGAAGTTCTTCGGAGCAGCTAGAAACCTTGAAGAGGGAGGCAGCATCACCATCCTTGCAACTGCCCTTGTTGAAACAGGAAGCAGAATGGACGATGTAATCTACGAAGAATTCAAGGGAACAGGAAATATGGAGCTTCATCTAGATAGAAGACTATCTGAGATGAGAATATTCCCTGCAATCAACTTAAACAAGTCGGGCACTAGAAAGGAAGACCTACTTATGAGCCAAGCTGAGCTTGAAGGAGTATTCCTGATGAGAAGAGCCCTTTACAACAACACTCAGGTTGCGGCAGAGGTAATCCTAGACAACCTGGCACACACAAAGGACAACAAGGAATTTTTAGAGATTATTAAAAAAGTAAATCTTGAAGAGGGAAGATATTAATGGATTTAAAGAAGATATTTTTAAAGGATGCCTGCCCTACATCAATAGGAGGACAAGCCCTTTTAGAAGGAATTGTAATGAGGGGACCTAAGAAGAACGCAATAGCGATTAGGCTTCCCGATGGAAAAATACATATGAAGGTTACAGAGAGAAGGAAGATGGGAAAGTGGACCAAGTGGCCTATCCTTAGAGGAGTGGTTTCCTTCGTAATCTCTCTTGTAGACGGAACCAAGGACCTTATGTACTCTGCAGACATAGTAGAGCAGTACTGGGATGAAGCGGATCAGCAGGAGCCAGGCAAGTTTGAAAAGTGGTTTGAGAAGACCTTTGGAGCAAAGGCTCTATGGAACTTCCTAGTTTATGTATCTGTAATAATTTCACTTGCTGTATCAATCGGTGTATTCGTGCTTCTACCTACAGCCATCATCGGCTGGATAGACGGCATCATCACTAGCGGCTTTGCGCTAAACATTATTGAAGGATTCTTTAGACTAGCCCTGTTCATACTTTACGTATGGGCAATAGCAGGTGTAAAGGACATAAAGACCGTTTACCAGTATCACGGGGCAGAGCACAAGACCATACACTGCCTTGAAAAGAACCTAGAGCTTACTCCAGACAATGCACAGAGCTTTTACACACTTCACCCAAGATGTGGAACCAGCTTTCTAATGTTCGTAATGGTTATAGCTATACTGCTATTCTCATGCTTTGGCTGGCCAAGCCTTCTATGGAGAATATTATCTAGACTAGCTTTAATACCTGTTGTTGCTGGACTTTCCTACGAACTACTTAAGTGGGCAGGAAGAAGCGACAACGTAGTAGTAAGAATATTAAGTATGCCAGGACTATGGCTACAGAAGATAACTACAGCTGAACCAGACAAGGATCAGCTAGAGGTTGCAATCTGCGCTTTAAAGGCAGTTCTTCCAGACAACGAAGATCCGTGCTTTGAAGGATTTTGCGATCTAAACGGAAAGGAAATACCAGATGAGTCTACCAATTAAGGAACTACTTAATATTGGAAAAGTGCAACTTGAAGAATCCGGCGTTATGGATGCTGCAATAGATGCCAAGGCCCTTTACTGCTTTATGAAGGACATGGATAGCAAGCAGTTCCTACTAAACTGGCAGTTCGAAGCCCAAGACGACGACTGCGAAAGGTACTTTCAGCTTATAGACTTAAGATCTTCTGGAGTGCCACTACAGCACATCACCGAAAAGCAGAGCTTCATGGGATACGAGTTCAAGGTTAATGAAAAGGTTCTTATCCCTAGACAGGATACAGAGACCATGGTTGAAGATGCCATCGACCTGATAGAAAAAGGCTCCATCAGAGGTGAAGCTTACCAGGAAAAGAAGAACTGGGAAGTCCTTGACCTATGCACAGGAAGCGGCGCCATAGCCATATCCCTTTTCAAGGAATGCAAGAATGTGAAGAAGATGTCTGCAAGCGACGTTAGCCAAGATGCCCTTGATGTTGCAAGAGAAAACGCTAGAAACCTTGGTGCAGAAAAGGTAAACTTCCTAAATAGCGACCTGTTTGATGGCTTTAAGGGAAGGCTCAAGAAGAGCAAATTTGACCTTATCATTTCCAATCCACCATACATTAGAAGCGATGTGATCCCTACCCTTCAAAGGGAGGTAAGGGACCACGAACCCATGCTTGCTCTTGACGGCGGAGCTGACGGCCTAGACTTCTATAGACGTATAGTAAAGGAAGCCCCAGAGTTTCTAAAGGCTGATGGCATTCTTATGATGGAAATAGGGTATGATCAGGGAAGTGATTTACTTGCCCTTATGGCTGAAGACTTTGACCAGGTTAAATGCCTAAAGGATTTAGCTGGTAAAGATAGAATAATCATTGGAAAATTAAAGAAAAGGGCTTGAACAAGCCATTCTAATGTGATAATATAAATAGGCTACATAGTAGTAAATTATGCCAAGCGGATGCTACGGCAGGAAAGAGAGACGGAAAACATGAGAGAAGGAATCCATCCTGATTATAAGGAATGTAAAGTAACTTGCGCATGTGGTAACA
>JAKSSK010000040.1 GCA_024403135.1 Clostridia bacterium | reverse complement strand
TATACGACGCATTCCAAGTATTATTCGCAGCTATGAAGGAAGTTGGAACAGACACAGATAAGATGAAAGAATACATCGCTGGTCTAGAAAACTTCGACACAGTAACAGGAACTCTAATCCGTTACAACAAGGACGGATCAGCTGTTAAGCCTGTACAAATTCAGTTAGTACAAAAGGGTGAATACCACAGTGCTGGTATCATCGACGATATGAAGATTATCGACCCTGCTAATTACTAATATTTAAAAAGATTTTGGGGAGATACACATTGTATCTCCCTTTTCACTATTGTTTTAAGGAAAAGGTACTAGTATGTTTTCACAACAGATAATGAATGCACTTGCCATAGGTTCCGTATACGCCCTAACAGCAATGGGCGCTACTTTGATTTATGGTATTCTAGGAATCCTAGATATCGCCAACGCAGGTGCTTACTTAATCGGTGCATATCTTGGCTGGTACATCTACTATGCTACAGGAAGCCTGGCAGTGGCTTTCATCGGATCTATCATCGCTGTAGGTCTACTTGGCATTGTTTTACAGAGATATATCTATTCACCAATATTAGCCAAGCCACATACGCTTTCCATAATTCCGCTGGTTGCAGCGGTAGGTCTATTCACTATGTCATCTGACCTAGTTAGACTTATCTGTGGACCTTACTCCAAGTCCTACGACTACGACTTTGGTGTAACATCCATCAACATTGGAAGCATAGTTATGGTTCCCGCTTGGATATTAATTTTTGCACTAACCGCATTACTACTACTAGTTCTGTGGTTCATACTAAATAAGACAAAACTGGGTCTTGCGTGGCGTGCTACAGCTAACGACAACGAGATTGCTCGTGTCTGCGGCGTAAACACGAACAATGCAATGGCTCTATCATATATTCTAGGATACGGCTTTGCTGCAGCTGCAGGTATAATGGTAGGACTTCTATACAACTCCATTACGCCAGCTCTAGGTGAAGTTCCATCCTACAAAATGTTAGCTATCATCGTACTAGGCGGATTAGGTAATCCTCTTGGTACAGTTTTAGCAGGCCTGATCATAGGCTTCGTAGAAGTATTCGCATCAGCATACGCTTCATTCCCAATTCCAAAGGATGCCATAGCGTTTGTAGTACTGATCATCATGCTTCTAATTAAGCCTGAAGGTCTGATGGGCAGAAAAAATAAGGTATAAGGAGGGCTATTATGGGTAGTGCATATCTATTTTCAATACTATCGACAGCAGCCATCTTTACACTTTTGGCACTGTCACTAAACATCATCACTGGCTATGCTGGTCAAGCTATGATGGGTATTGCAGCCTTCTTCGGAATTGGCGCATACACTGCAGCAATAATCACAGTAGCAGGAGGAAACTTCTGGCTAGCTCTAATAGTTGCAATCATAGTATCGGGTATATTCGGTGTACTGCTTGGAGTAATATCACTTAGACTACAGGCAGACTTCTTAGCCATCACTACAATCGGTATTAACTTTGTAATGGCGGCTGTATTTAACTCACTAAAGATCACTGGAGGAACACTAGGACTTACTACTACTAAGCCAATGCTATTTGGAACTCAGATGAACAACACTTCATTCTTCCTTGTAACGCTGGTATTCATCGTAATAGTTTGCCTACTTATCACTAAGATGAGACACTCCTGGTTCGGTATGGCTCTAGCATCCATCGAAAACGATCCAGGGGCATCAAGATCCTTTGGCATCAATGTAAACAAGTATCAGATACTGGCATTTACAATAGGAACTGCTCTTGCAGGTCTAGCAGGTGGCCTTTATTCACACAGAATGGGCTTCATCTCATCATCAGACTTTGCATTTGTAGTATCCATCGAAATAGTTTCAATGTGCGTAATAGGCGGACTTGGAACACTAAGAGGCCCAATCTTCGGCGCTGTATTTCTATCCATCCTTCCTGAGGTGCTTAGATTTGCCAACGACTATCGTGAGCTGGTTTCAGCCCTTCTATTAGTCATCATGGTAAGATTTATGCCTGAAGGATTGCTGGGAGATGACAGCCCTGTATGGAAGGCTATCATGAAACTATGGAGAAAGTTCGTACCTAAGAAAAAGACGAGAGCTGACTTAATAGTGGATGACTACTTGGCTGAGAAAGGGGGTAAAAGCTAATGAAGGAATTAATGAGAATCGAAGACCTTAAGATGTACTTCGGTGGACTTAAGGCAATCGACGGCTTTGACCTAACTATCAACCAGGGTGAAACTCTTGGAATTATCGGACCTAATGGTGCAGGTAAGACCACCCTGTTCAATGCAATATGCGGTGTATACAAGCCTACAGCAGGTAAGGTATTCTTCGAAGGAAAGGAAGTTCAAGGAACTCCTGCTCACGAGATGGCTAAGATGGGAATAGCTAGAACTTTCCAAATCTCAAAGCCACTAGCAGGCCTTTCAATCTTCGATAACGTAGTTGCTGCAGCTGGAGTACACGAGTACACAGGTATCTCATCATACTTCAAGAAGTCCCACACCAAGGAAGTGGAGGACAAGGTAGCAGCAGTAATAAAGAGAACAGGACTAGAGGACGTAGCAAACAAGAAGGCTTCAGACGTATCCCTAGGATACTTAAGAAGACTTGAAATCGCTAGAGCTTTAGTTACTGAACCTAAGCTAATAATGCTTGATGAACCTTGCGCTGGACTATCCAACTTTGCAATTAACGAAATTACAGAGCTGGTAATGAAGTTAAAAGCCGAAGGCCAGTCCATCGTACTAATCGAACACAACCTACCAATAACCATGAAGGTATGCGACAGAATCACAGTTTTATCCTACGGCAAGAAGATTGCTGAAGGTACTCCTGATGAAGTCAAGAACGACCGCGGCGTTATTGAGGCATACTTAGGAGAGGAGGATGAAGACTAATGCTTGAAATTAAAGATCTATACGTATCCTACGATATGATGGAAGTACTTCACGGAATCTCCTTAAAGGTGGAAGATGAGGAACTGGTATCCGTAATAGGACCTAACGGTGCAGGTAAGTCAACACTTATCAAGACCATCATGGGTCTAGTAAAACCTACATCAGGCCAGATCATATATAACGGAGAAGATATTACAAACGTTCCTGCTCACAAGCGCGCATCAATGGGCATAGGCTATGTTCCTGAAGGAAGACGTGTCTTCGATAAGCTTACCGTAGAGGAAAACCTGCTTATGGGAGCATATGAGCTTAAGGACAAGGCTCGTATCCAGGAAAACATCAAGATGGTATACGACATATTCCCAAGACTAGGTGAACGTAAGAACCAGCTGGCAGGATCCATGTCTGGAGGAGAGCAGCAGATGCTTGCAATAGGTAGAGCTTTAATGCTAAATCCTAAGACAATCCTAATAGACGAGGTATCCATGGGACTTATGCCTATCATGGTAAATACCTGCTTTGATGTTATCAAGAAGCTTAACCAGCAGGGCATCACAATCCTTGTTGTTGAGCAAAATGCCAACAAGGCATTAAAGGTTGCAGATAGGGGATACGTTCTTGAAACAGGAAACATAATAATATCCGATACCGCAGAAAATATGCGTAAAGACGATACAGTAAAGAAAGCTTACTTAGGAGGCTAAAAGGGACCAATGGTCCCTTTTCTTTTTCCCTTTTCTAGGGTATAATCTACCTCGGAGGGTAAAGCTATGAAAAAGACAATAAGCATACTTTTAATAATATCCATGTTATTAATCCCTATAAATGTGTTTGCAGACTCGCAGCACTACCTATACATAGGTGATTCAATGACATACAACTTTGCTACAGAAAAGCATAACTATACCACAGAGCTTGGAGAGGATAACGATTATCCATCTCTTCTAGAGCAGGAATATGGTTTCAACCAGGATGAATATGAAGTGCCTGTAGAGTTTCTTCAAGGAGGCTACAGAACTACGGATGTATTTGCTTTTCTTAACGACGACGGATTTAAGGGAGATAGCTATACCACCCTTGAATATCCCTACTACGGAATAAAAGAAGAGGATAGGGCAAATGCTAGAAAGGCCATAAAGGATGCTGATGTAATCACCATTCAGCTTGGCCACTCAAACTTTGCATCATACCTTGTAGGAGCTATTGGAGATGTGCTAGGTTTTGACGCAGTAAACTATGACACAAACCTATCCAAGATCTTCACCCAGGAAGAGATAAATAGGTGTAAGCCTTTTGTTCAAAAGGCAATCCAGGATGTATGTCTAACAAGGATGAAACTTCCGGTAGAGATTAATATACTAGATGCCATCACTTACGCATACGTATCTGACATGGTTCACTTCGATAGACTTCTAGGTGAGATCTATGAGATCAATCCTAAGGCTAAGGTTTACGTACTAGGCATATTTAACCCAGTACCAAACTACTACTTAGCATACAAGGATTTTAAGATAAACGCTAAAATGCTTGGCATGGTATTTCAGCCACTTAACGACTACTATAAATACTTTGCTCAGTACGCACATAGATACACATACATTGCTCCACCTAAGGACGTGGAGACTTACTCAAAGATGTTCTTAAATGACACATATAGCCAAGATGAGGCTGTAGAATTTATGGCTCAGATGTTAACAGCACAGGTAAAAGATGAAGCTCTTGCAAAGGCACTTGCACCTGGAGCATTAAAGGCATTTAAGGAGGGCAAGGTGGACTTTAGCCTTGTTAAGGATATGAACGTGGTAAATGACTACGACTACGAAAAACTTGTAAAGCCTTTAGAACTTAAGGATGGAGAGTTTGTAAATAACAGTGATGAAGATATTGCCCTAAGGGAAACTGCTAAGCTTATGGTAATAACCATGAATACCAGCTTAATGCTTCACCCGGATAAGAAGGGACATAGCCAGCTATTTAATAACATAAAATCTGTAATGGACAAGAGATTTTGTGTTAAAATGGGTATATACAAATAGAAAAAATATATGAAGGAGGATAAGACAATGGGAAAATATCAAGGAACTAAAACAGAACAAAACCTTTTAGCTGCTTTTGCAGGCGAATCACAGGCTAGAAATAAATATACATACTTTGCATCAAAAGCTAAGAAGGAAGGATTTGAACAAATTTCTGCCATATTCCTAAAGACTGCAGATAACGAAAAGGAACACGCTAAGATGTGGTTTAAGGAATTAGAAGGCATTGGAAATACAGCAGAAAACCTAGCTGCTGCAGCAGATGGTGAAAACTACGAATGGACTGACATGTATGAAGGTTTCGCTAAGGATGCAGAGGCTGAAGGCTTTACTAAACTAGCAGAGAAGTTCAGACTAGTTGCTGCTATTGAAAAGCAACACGAGGAAAGATACAGAGCGCTACTTCACAATGTAGAGGCCCAGGAAGTTTTTGCTAAGAGCGAAGTTAAGGTTTGGGAATGCAGAAACTGTGGACACATCGTTGTGGGTGAAAAGGCACCTGAAGTTTGTCCAACTTGCAACCATCCTCAGGCTTACTTCGAGGTACATGCGGAGAACTATTAATGGATATGACAAAGGTATCGGGCGACTTTAGTGTCTGCCTATCCAAGGCGTAAGAAAACTGTAATTGCAGACTACGAGGCTACAGTGAAATAAAAAAACCCCAGAGAAATCTGGGGAATTTTTATGTCTGTTATTTCTTATGACGTAAAGCCTTTACAACCTTTGTAGTTACTACTGCAGCAGCTGTAACCTTACTGCTGCAAATGAAGGTAAACACATTGACATTGCAACG
>JAKSSK010000004.1 GCA_024403135.1 Clostridia bacterium | reverse complement strand
GCACAGTTTAAATTATTAATACTTTGTGTGTCCAGGATTCTGGGTACACATCAAAAAAACACGCTACTTTATTTTATCTAATTCTTCATAAATTCTTTGCATTCTCTTATCCAGTGCATCTCCGATTTCAGCGCAGTGCTTCAGCTCGAAGTTGATCTTCGCAGGAATATCTTTGCCCTTCTTGTATCTAAGAAGATGCTCTAAGCTTCCCCAGAAGTCCATGGATATGGTTCTTATCTGAATCTCTACAGGGACATGCTCTGTTCTATCTGCTAAGAATACTGGTACAGAAACTATTAGGTGAAGGCTTCTGTATCCGTTTTCCTTTGGCTCCTTGACGTAGTCCTTCTTCGTAATTAAGGTTATGTCATCCTGCTTTAAAAGAAGCTCAGCTAGATCGTAGATGTCGCTGATGAAGCAAGTTACAACCCTGATTCCTGCAATATCTGTAAGGTTTTTCCTAGCCGATTCAAGGGAAATATCGAAGCCGTATCTTCCCAGCTTCTCGATAATGCTTTCAGGTGCCTTTACCCTGCTTTCTAAACTATGTATTAAACTGTGATCATTTAAAACTTCGTATTGCTCGTTTAAGATTTCAAGCTTTGTAACTATCTCCTTAATTCCGCCTCTGTAGATTTGCTCTACCTCTAGGAATTCATCGATAGTCTTGCTTAAATCTAGCATTGCTTTTCTATCCAATGTTTTCACCCCCGTATTTTGATATTATCTGTTCTGCAATCCTAATTCCATCGCAGGCTGAAGAAGTGATTCCTCCGGCGTAGCCTGCTCCTTCTCCCCCTGGATATATACCCTTAATTTTTGTTTGTAATCCCTGGTCTCTAAGTATTCTTACAGGCGATGAGCTTCTTGACTCTACGCCTACCACTAGAGCATCAGGGCTATCGAAGCCTTTAAGCTTTCTGCCAAGCATTGGCACAGCTTCTATTATATTATCTACTACAAAGTTTGGCAACGAGTTTGTTACAGGGTTTTCCTTACCGCTGACAAATTCACCCAGTGTAGTCTTTGGCATGGCATAATTTTTTCCGCCGTTTACGAAGGCAAGCCTTTCGTACTTTTCCTGAAACTCCACTCCTGAAAGAGGATCTACTGATTCAAAGTCTTCAGGCCTTACATCGCATAAAAGGGCACTGTTTGCCCTGCCGGATGCTCTATCTGAATAGCTCATGCCGTTGGTCAGAGTCATGCCTTCACTTGATGCTGCGCATATTATGTGGCCACCTGGGCACATGCAGAAAGTGTATACCCCTCTACCCTTAGATGTGTGGCAGGATAGCTTGTAGTCGGCTGCAGGTAGGCCTAGCTCTCTTGCTGGCTTTCCGTACTGAGCTATATCTATTAGATCCTGAGGATGCTCTATTCTAAAGCCCATGGAAAATGGCTTTTGCTCCATATCTAGCTTACCCTTTAGCATTCTAAAGGTATCCCTTGCGCTGTGACCTATGGCTAAAACTAACACATCTGTCTCTATCCTCTTACCGGATACCACTATGCCAGTAAGCTTTCCATCAGAAAAGCATATGTCCTCAAGCTTTGAGTTAAAGTTTACCTCTCCTCCAAGACGTATTATCTCTTCACGTATGCCCTTTACCACATTGCGGAGTATATCCGTTCCTACGTGTGGCTTTTGCTTATATAGGATTTCCTCTGGGGCGCCAAAGTTTACAAACTCCCTTAGCACTTTACGGATTCTCTTATCCTTTATTCCTGTTGTCAGCTTGCCGTCTGAAAAGGTTCCTGCTCCTCCTTCTCCAAACTGTACGTTTGATTCAGGATTTAGTTTTCCCGTCTTAAGGAATTCCTCTACTGACTTAACCCTTTCTTCCTGGCTTTGCCCTCTTTCATAGACTATGGGCATATATCCTTCCTGGGCTAGCACTAAAGCGCATAGCATGCCGCAAGGGCCAAAGCCTATTACTACCGGTCTATGGTTTAACTTTTCGCTGCCGTGGATAGGAAAAACGTATTCCATGTTAGGTGCCTCTTCAAGGTTAAGCCTTCTATCTGCAGTAAAGTCTACCGTGTACACCCACATGATCTTATCCTTGTTCCTAGAATCTAAAGATTCCTTTACGATGGTGTAATCTAATACCTTACACCTGATCTTCTTTTCTATCTTTTCCCTTACCCTATCCTTGGGCTCATCAATATTAAGTTTTATCTCGCTTATTCTATACACCTGCGATAAACTCTCCTGCCTTAATTCCTGTTTCCCATGCGTTCTGAAGGTTGAAGCCGCCGCAAGGACCGTCGTAGTCCATGACCTCACCTATGATGAATAGGCCTTCCATTAGGTTTGAGCGCATAGTCCAAAGGTCTATCTCCTCTAGGTCTACTCCGCCCTTTGTTACCTGGGCATTCTTCCAGCCCTTCACCTTCTTAACATTTACTTGCCAGTTCTTAATTAGAAAGGCCAGCTTTTCTAGATCGTCATTCTTTAAATCCTTAGCAATAGTATCACTATCTATGGATGCCTTCTTAAGAATATCTAAGGCCACCTGCTCCTTTAAAAGGGTTCTGAAAAGGTCTGCTGCCTTTGCCCCTTTCATGGCCTTTCTCTCAAGAAGCAGCTCCATTACCTGCTCATCTTCCATCTCTGGCATAAAGTCCACATAGATTCTGTGCTTCATGAAGCCTTCCTCTATGGTTTCATCATCTGCTATTTCAATTTCCCTGGATAGGTCCATAGCGCATATTCCAGATAGTCCGTCCTTTATGAACTGAAGCTGGCCTTCCGATGAAGCTACGACCTTGCCTGACTTGTATAGGGTTAGGTTAACGTCGCTTCTCACCCCTTTAAGGTGTGAAAAATCTTCCACGCACTCTATTGGTGCTAGGGCTGGAGCAAGGCGAGTAACCTTATGTCCTAGGCTCTTTGCTAGGGCGTATCCATCTCCAGTAGTGCCGTACTCTGGAGCTGCCTTTCCTCCTGTTGCGATAACAAGGTTCTTAGCCTTTATCTCATCGTTTACTGTGAAGCCTTCCTCTACCTTAGTAACCTGGTAGCCTAGCCTAATCTCTATACCTAAGTTTTCAATTTGAAACTCCAGGGCCTTTACAACTTCCTTTGCTTCTTGGCTGTATGGATAGAACCTTCCCTCATCTTCCAGCTTTGTAAGTACACCTATCTTTTCAAAGAAGGATAGTACCAACCTAAATTCATCGCACTGCTGATTAGTGATGTTGCATCTACCGTTACCTGTTGCGTAAATCTTCCTACCTAGTTTATCGTTCTTTTCTAGGATTATTACCTTTAAGCTAGGGTCGTTAAGCTTAGCTGTGATGGCGCAGGCCATTCCTGATGCTCCGCCCCCTATTACACATAAATCGTACATAGTTCACCTCTCGTAAAAAAAGACTGAGCTAGTGCTCAGTCTGTTGATCTACCAATCCAAGAATTTCTTCTGCTGTAGTAGCTTCCTGTGCTTCTGCAAGAGCCTGCTTTGCTTCTCTTGCTGCCTGAATTGATTCGTGCATTTCTGCCTTCTTTGCAAGAACTTCTTCCTGTGCCTCTTGTACCAATTCTTCCTTGGTCTTGATAATATCAGGTTTCTTGTATGTTATTTCGCTACCGATCTTGATAACGTTAAGTCCTTGTAGGATTAGGCAAGCACCTACTAGCATTAAAACGGATACTGTGAATAGAGCATTGTTGAAGAATACCAATATTCCTACTATTAGGTTTACTGTTCCTAGTACGAAACCTACGTTGAACTTAAATGTCTCGTGCTGGAATGAGTCGTAGGCTATTACTACTGCTCTAATACCTGTAATCATAATCCAGAATCCAAATACGGATGATACTGCTATGTCCGCATTGATGTATCCTGTGAATACGATAAGGCCAAGTAGGAATGATGTAAGGCCCTCTATTAGAACCCAGTGAACCGCTTCCTCTTTATCCTGATTTAACTTCCTATATGAAAAACATAGAACAAGTCCTGTAAGCATTAGGGCGATGCCAACTACGAAGGCTATTGCAAGAAAGCCTGCGCCGTACTCTGCTACAGAGAACACGCCAACGCCTACCAGGATGATTCCCACCAATATGGTTAATGATCTCATGTTTATTCCTCCTCATAAATTATCCATATTATTATATCTTTAAAAGGCTCTTTAGTCAAATCTACCTTGCGTGAAGGTTCAAATTGCAATATAATTGGGGTATGGACAGAGTTATTTTACATTGCGATATGAACGGCTTTTTTGCCTCTGTTGAGCTATTAGATCACCCTGAGCTTAAGGATAAACCTATGGCCGTTGCAGGTGATGCTACTAGCCGTCACGGCATCATACTGGCCAAAAATGAGATAGCGAAAAAGTACGGGGTATCCACCGCCGAGACCATCTGGCAGGCAAAGAAGAAATGCCCCAACCTTCAGCTGGTTTCATCTCATCACGATAAATACAGGCAGTACTCTGTCGAAATTAACAAGATATATCTTCGCTACACCGATTTGGTAGAGCCTTTCAGCATAGACGAATCCTGGCTTGACGTTACCGCATCCCAAAAGCTACTGGGAGATGGTAAGAAGATTGCAGACGATATTCGTGCTACCGTAAAAAAGGAACTGGGCCTTACCCTTTCAGCTGGTGTATCATATAACAAGATATTCGCAAAGATGGGCTCTGAATACAAGAAGCCCGATGCCACCACTGTAATAACCCGCGAAAACTATAAATCTATCATATGGCCACAGGACGTAGGAGATATGTTCTTCGTAGGAAAGGCTACGGCAGCTAAGCTAAAGTCCATGGGAATCATGACAATTGGAGATATGGCCATCACTCCTAGGACTACCCTAATCTCCATGCTGGGTAAACAGGGAGGCATGCTATATGACTACGTCAACGGCCTAGAGGATTCACCAGTTCACCACTACAGCCACCGTGAGCCTGTAAAATCCGTAGGTAATGGAATTACCTTTAGAAGGAATTTAGAGGGCTTAGAGGACATAAAAACGGCCTTGTCGGCCCTGTCAGATACGGTGTCATCAAGGCTTAGGAAGTACGCCCTAAAGGCTGGCGGCATAAAGGTGGATATTAAGGATCCAAACTTCACCACCATTTCAAGGCAAAAGCAGCTTGATGTGGCCACAAACTCAACCTTAGATGTTTACAGGTATGCCCTTAGCATCATCGAAAGTTCCTGGGATTTGAATAAGCCAATTAGGCTCATCACCCTTACTGCAATTAATCTGCAGGATGAAGGAATATCCCAGCAGCTATCCATGTTCGCCAAGGAGGACAACAGGCTGGACAATGCTATGGACACAATACGAGATAAATTTGGCAAGGATTCCATATCCTTTGGCCAGGTACTAAAGAGCGATATAGGAGTTACAAGGGAAGGAAATACACATGAGACAGACGAAGAAGCCTAAACTAAGGCCTTGGGTTAAGATAGCAATAGCGGTAATAGTTGCGCTTGCTATCTTCCTAATAGGAAAAGGCGTTTATACAATAATACAGAATGGAAATCACGACTACTTTGCAGGTTCAGAGTATGACTGCCAGGAAGTTTTAGATGCTCAGTGTGAGGAAGCAATTACAGACTTCCTAAACCAGTTCTACAGGGCTCAGAGCAAGCTACCTGATCCTATGGACTACTGGGACTACGACCAGGAAAAGATTGACTCCTACGTTCCAGATATGACAGGTTTCTTTGCTGATCCAGTAGGAAATGAGGCAAAGCTATGGCAGGCATCCCTAAGGTTTATGATCACAGCAAGGTCCCTTAGCCCGCTAGAGCTAAGCCTTAAAAATATCCAGTACAATCTAACCTACCAGGATATCCAGGCTACGGATAATGGAGTGAAGATTAAGTTCGCTGAATCAAGCAAATTCAACTTCAAATATTTAGGAGACATTACATCTGAGTCATACATGATGCCGTGTGAAATGGAGCTAGTAAAGGATGATGGCTGGAAGATAGTTTCCTACTACAGGGAAGACGATTTCACATTGGGAATGAGCGGACTTTTCGAAAAGACAGGCTCTGTTGATAAGGCCTTTGACAAGGCTCTAGCAATGTATAAAAAGAACCTGAAGAAGAGGGAAAAGGATCTTGAAAACTTCAATAAGGGACTAGTTTCCTACGATAACGTCAAGTACGATGTGCCTTACGATAGACAGTCTGCCAAGGAATATGCAGCTAAGTATGTAAAAAAGCGCAACACGGATAACTGGGATGTATACGATGAACTAGGTGGTAACTGCCAAAACTTCGGTTCCCAGGTAATGTACGCTGGTGGAATTCCTATGGACCTAGAAGGTCCAGACATCTGGAAGTACTTCGATAGTGCTGCAGACAATAGCTCGGCTAAATCTGGCAGAAGCTACTCCTGGACAGGAGCTCCTTACTTCAACATATATGCTAAGAACAACAAGGGAAAAGGCCTAGTTGCTACAGTGGATGCCAACATCTACTCAGCAGAACCTGGAGACATCCTTCAGGTAGGTTCGTCAAAGGGCCACATTTCCCACACCAACGTGGTTATTGATGTGTTCAGAGTTGACGATCAGGTGGTAGACATCCTGATAAACTCCAACACCAACAACAGAATAAACTGGCCTATAGCTGCTAGCCTGTCTGGCAACTACAGCCTAGTAAAGATTCACGGATATAAAAAATAAGAAAAAGAACCGTCCCTAATTCTTGAATAAACAAACCCCGCCTTCCGGCGGGGTTTTAAGTTTATTTACGAGTCCAAAGGTTTTTCAATAATTGTAATCCTTGGTTGATTACCGTTCCTACTATCTGGCTGATAGTGTTGCTAGCATTCTTTATTGCCTTTGTAACTGTATTCTTAACGCTAGTAGGAATTTTATTTGTAGTTGACCATTTAGTCTCATATGCTTTTAGTATAGCCTTTGCCTTAGTCTGAATTCCTGCAGGGCTTGGATGAACACCATATCCTCTTGCTGCTGCTCCGTTGAAGCGGACCTGATAATGAATCATATGGTAATCTTCAGTCTTTGCCTTTTGGGGTTCAAGGAAAGGTCTAGATGTGTCGATGTTATACTTCTTCTTAGCAATTTCCGCATTATCAAGAAGTGCATATAGTTCATCCAGTTTAAAGGTTCTTTCGTTCAGTGCTTTTCTATATACCTTTAGAACTTCTTTTTCGTTATAATCAACTGTCTTGAATGTCTCTTTATTATTTTCATATATATTTTTAGCTTGTCTCGTAAACCTGGGAACAGCCATTCATAATACTCTTGTGCTCCTGGTATATTAAGCCACTCCGGATCTTCGCTTATAACTTTATTCATAATGTCTTTATCAAAGCCGTTTGTATTATCGGAAAGTTGATCTATAAAGAAATAAAGGTTCCATTTTTGAATCGGATCATTCTCGTCCTTATAATTCTCATATAAGCTGGTCTTAACAATATCCTTCCAACTTCCGACTCTGTAAGGTACAGCAACTGAAAACCGTGCAAATTTACTATTAAAATCACTTATATCAGTCGGCGCTGGTACACCTATCATTGTTTCAGATAGCCCTGGATTATTCTTTGCTATTTCGTAAAGTTCCTGATAATAATAAGAATCTTTTGTTCCAACCAGGGAGTTATAATCTTTTTTCAGCAAGGCCTTCAGATCTTCGCTTTCATACCCAGGCTGATAGTAGAGTTCGTCTATAAATGACATAGGTGCTGTAGTAAGGTCTGCGAATTTGAACTTATTTTTGTATGGTGACATTGTTGTCATGTACGTGTTTAATGATGCCATACACATGTCTATCATGTCTGACAGGCACACCTTAACGCCACCAGCCTTAACATACAAATCTGGATGCGGATTATAAGAAAAAAATGGCGCTCGCCGGAACTATGTAGGGTTCCGCTTGCGCCATTTCTTTCGCTATTTAAAGTATTTCACTGCCGATTCGAACATCTTCATGTCGTGGTCGCCAGGGACATTTTGGTAAAGGCCGTATCCCTTTCTTTCTGCGTGTCCCATCTTGCCGAATACTCTGCCATCAGGCGAAGTGATACCTTCGATAGCCCAAACTGAGCCGTTTGGATTATATCGTATATCATTAGTTGGCTCGCCGTTAAGGTCCGCATATTGAGTCGCGATTTGACCATTTTCAGCAAGTTTTCTAACGAGTTCTTCGCTCGCTATAAGCTTTCCTTCTCCGTGAGAGATTGGAACAGTGAAGGTGTCGCCCGGCTTAAAATCAGCTAGCCATGGTGACTTGTTTGAAGCGATTCTCGTATGAACAAGCTTTGATTGGTGTCTTGCGATATCATTAAATGTCAATGTCGGACAATTTTCATCAGTGTCCATAATCTTTCCGTAAGGAACAAGTCCAAGTTTGATAAGTGCCTGGAAACCGTTGCAGATACCAAGCATCAAGCCATCTCTCTTTTCAAGCAGACTTTCAACTTCCTCCTTAATCTGAGGATTTCTAAAGAAAGCTGTAATGAACTTTCCTGAGCCGTCCGGTTCGTCGCCGCCTGAGAAACCGCCCGGAATGAATACCATTTGCGAAGTCTTCATTTCAGCAGCAACTTCCTCAATTGATCTAGCGATATCATCGGCATTCTGGTTTCTGATTACCATAATCTTCGGCTCAGCACCAGCAAACTTCATAGCCTTTGCCGAATCAAATTCGCAGTTCGTGCCTGGGAATACAGGAATCAAAACCTTAGGAGCCGCACATTTGATGCTAGGTGCTTTTCTCTCGCCCTTAAAATCAAGCGAAACCTTTTCGATCTTCTTTTCCTCAGTCTTTATATTGCAAGGGAAAACCTTTTCCAGCTTTCCTTCGTACTTTTCAAGTAAGGCCTCTGAGGATAATATCTTGCCTTGGTACGCGATGCCCGTATCTTTTGTACATCCTAGCACCTTTACAGCACCAGCAACAATGGCATCAAAGTCAGCGCCAACGCCATCTAAAGCTTCATCTGCAACTTCCAGCACGAATGCTCCATAGGAATATCCAAATATATCCTCCATGCTTAGAGCAGAATCAAATTCAAATCCAAGGCCATTACCCATTGCCATCTTCAGAACCGCTTCAGCAACAGCTCCAAAAGTAGGAGTATATGCAGCGCATACCTTTCCAGCTCTTTGAAGTTTTGTAACTAAGTCAAAGTTCTTTAATAATGAATCAGCAGTAGGCAATCCCTCTTCATCGTATTCCGGCTTAACAAGGATAACCTTGTGGCCTGCTGCCTTAAATTCGTTAGTAACGATATTGTCGATATCTTCAATTGTAACCGCAAAGGAAACAAGTGTAGGCGGAACATCAATATCCTCGAAAGTTCCCGACATCGAATCCTTGCCACCGATTGCCGCAACCCCAAGTCCAACCTGAGCCTTAAAGGCTCCAAGCAAAGCATTGAAAGGCTTACCCCATCTAGCAGGATCCTTTCCTAACTTTTCGAAGTACTCTTGGAAAGAAAGATAAACGTCCTTAAATTCCGCACCGTTTGCAACCAGCTTACAAACCGATTCAACAACAGCAAGATATGCTCCGTGATATGGGCTGGCTTCCGAAACAAACGGATTGCATCCATAAGCCATCAAAGAACAAGTCTTTGTATCTCTATCCTCAACCGAAACCTTATATGCCATCGATTGCGCCGGAGTAAGCTGATACTTACCACCGAAAGGCATTAGAACAGTTCCCGCTCCGATTGTGGAGTCAAATCTTTCAGATAGACCTCTCTTCGAGCAAACATTCAAATCGCCCGCAAGGTCAAAATATGCCTTTTCAAAATCAGCATCGTAGTTCTTCTTCGCCATTTCAGCCTTAGGCGACTTAACCGAAATATGCTTTTCTGCGCCGTTCGAATCAAGGAAGGCCCTGGAAAGATCAACAATTTTCTTGCCGTTCCAGTTAAGAACCAATCTTGGCTCCTTAGTAACCTTAGCAACGACTGTAGCTTCCAAATTCTCAGCTGCAGCAAGTTCGCAAAAACGATCAGCGTCCTTACCCTCTACAACTACAGCCATTCTTTCCTGTGATTCAGAAATTGCAAGTTCTGTGCCATCAAGGCCTTCATACTTCTTAGGAACCTTGTTAAGGTCGATATCAAGTCCGTCAGCAAGTTCACCGATTGCAACCGAAACGCCACCAGCACCAAAGTCGTTACACCTCTTGATCATCTTTGATGCCTCAGCCTTTCTGAACAGCCTTTGCAGCTTTCTTTCCTCAGGTGCGTTACCCTTTTGAACCTCAGCTCCGCACTCTTCCAAGGAACTCAATTTATGTGATTTAGAAGCTCCGCTAGCTCCGCCAACGCCGTCTCTACCAGTTCTACCGCCAAGTAGGATAACGACATCGCCTTCTGTTGGAACCTCTCTCCTTACGTTTTCAGCTGGAGTTGCCGCCATTACTGCGCCAACCTCCATTCTCTTTGCAACATAGCCTGGATGATATAGCTCGTCAACTTGACCTGTCGCAAGTCCTATTTGGTTTCCGTAAGATGAATAACCAGCCGCCGCAGTTGTTACGATCTTTCTCTGTGGAAGCTTTCCTTGCAAAGTCTCATCAAGAGGCTTTAGCGGATCTGCTGCACCAGTAACTCTCATAGCAGCATAGGCATAAGAACGACCTGAAAGCGGATCTCTAATGCATCCGCCTATGCAGGTTGCAGCGCCGCCAAAAGGCTCGATTTCCGTAGGGTGATTATGCGTTTCATTTTTGAATAGAAGAAGCCAGTCCTCCTGTTTTCCTTCTATTTCAACTTTAATCTTAACCGTACAAGCGTTGATTTCTTCCGACTCATCAAGGCCGTCAAGCTTGCCAGCCTTCTTCAAAACCTTAGCCGCAAGAGTTCCCATGTCCATCAGGTTTACAGGCTTAGTTCTTCCCAAAGCCTTTCTGGCATCCATGTAGTTTTGGAACGCCTCCTGCATCACCTCATCTTCAAACTCAACGGAGTCGATCGTTGTATTGAAAGTGGTATGACGGCAGTGATCCGACCAATATGTGTCAATCATCTTGACCTCAGTGATCGAAGGATCCCTCTGCTCCTGTGCGAAGTATTCCTGACAAAGGCTGATATCAGCAAGGTCCATAGCAAGACCCTTTTCTTCGATCAGCTTTGCAAGTTCATCCTGCGACATCTTTCTAAATCCCTCAACGGTTTCAACGCTTTCAGGGATTTTGTATTGCACCTCTAATGAATCAGGAAGCTCCAGCGATGCTTCTCTTGCCTCAACAGGATTTATTACATATTTCTTAATTTTTTCAATCTCTTCTTGGCTAAGCTCGCCCTCAAGCACATATACCTTGGCTGTCTTTACGTTCGGTCTGTTTCCGCAAGACATGATCTGAATACACTGCGCGGCAGAATCGGCTCTTTGATCGTATTGACCCGGTACCATTTCAACAGCAAATACGTTCTTTTCTACCGGCAAACTGTCAGCGATATTGTCTAATTGAGGCTCTGAAAAAACGGTCCTCTTACAAGCCTCAAATAGTTCTTCATCGATGTTCTCCACATCATATCTATTAATTACTCTAATTCCTGTAATGTTTTCAATTCCTAAAAAGTCCTTAACATCAGCAAGCAGTGCTTTCGCTTCAACTGCTACCTCAGGCTTCTTTTCAACGAAAACTCGAAAAACCATCCTTATCTCCTTTCAACCTTTAGTGCTCTTTGTCCAATATCTTTTCTAAAGAAGGCGTTATCAAAATGAACATGCTTTACGCCCTCGTATGCGTCTTCAATGGCTTGTTCAAGGCTAGATGAAACAGCTGTCACCCCAAGGACTCTTCCCCCGTTAGTAAGCACCTTTCCATCCACTAGCTTTGCTCCTGCCACAAAGACCTGCGTATTATCTTTCAATTTATCAATTTTAATTTCAAAACCCTTTTCGTAGCTTTGCGGATATCCATTTGATGCCATAACAACGCAGCAGGCATTCTTGTCCGAAAACTTAACTTCCACTTCGCCAAGTCTTTCGTCAGCCACAGCTTCGAAAATCTCCATGAGGTCGCTTTCCAATAGAGGAAGAACCACCTGAGTTTCAGGATCTCCAAACCTGCAGTTATATTCGATGACCTTAGGTCCATCCTTTGTAAGCATCAGTCCAAAGTATAGGCAGCCTTTGAATGTGCGCCCTTCCTTGTTCATTGCCTCGATTGTTGGAATGAATATCTCTTCCATGCACCTCTTTGCGATATCCTCCGTATAGTAAGGATTAGGTGCAACAGTTCCCATTCCTCCGGTGTTGAGGCCCTGATCGCCATCGAGCGCTCTCTTATGATCCTGTGACGAAACCATAGGAACCAAGGTCTTTCCGTCCGTAAACGAAAGCACCGAAACTTCCGGTCCTTCAAGGAATTCCTCAACTACCACCGTGCTTCCGCTTTCTCCGAACTTCTTATCCTGCATCATCGAAAGCACCGCGTCCTTTGCTTCTTCTCTTGTTTGAGCTATGATTACGCCCTTTCCAAGAGCAAGTCCATCAGCCTTTACAACGATTGGAATCTTACATTCCTCAACATAGGCTAATGCGTCCTTCATTTCAGTGAAAGTTTCAAACTGAGCTGTAGGAATATTATATTTCTTCATCAAATCCTTTGAAAAGGCCTTGCTCGCTTCGATAATTGCCGCCTTTTGATTAGGGCCAAAGCATTTAATTCCTGCCTTCTCGAGGTTATCAACCGCACCCTTTGCAAGCGGATCATCCGGAGCTACAACCGCAAAGTCTATATCATTTTCCTTTGCAAATTTTAGATGCTCCTCTAAATCCATCGCGCCAATTCCGGTGATAGTGCAGTCTTCTTCCATCCCTCCGTTTCCGGGAAGTGCAAAGATTTCACTGGCCTTTGGATTCTTTTTCAAGGATTTGATAATGGCATGTTCACGGCCGCCTCCGCCGATTACCATAACTTTCATTTTTATCACCTGTTTTCATATATATAAACTATGCTTCTTTTGCTTCAGCAATCTGTCTTGAAATTTTTTCCGCCGCTTCAGGCAAAAGTATCCATTCAGCCTCTTGCATAACCCTCTTTTGAAGGGTTTCAGCTGTATCTTCTTCCATAACCATGACCGGCTTTTGGAAGATAATCCTGCCTCCGTCTGGGATTTCATTTACAAAATGAACAGTCGCGCCTGTCACCTTTACCCCCTTTTCAAGAGCCGCCTCGTGAACTCTGAGTCCGTAGAATTCCTTTCCACAGAAGGAAGGAATCAGCGATGGATGAACATTGATTATTCTATCAGGATATTGCTTTACAAAATTCTCACTCAAAATGCTCAAAAATCCAGCAAGCACTATCAGCTCAATTCCGTATTCGTCAAGCTTTTCTTTGATGGCTTTCTCAAAGGCTTCTTGCGAACCGAGCTGCCTCTTCGAAAAGCTTACGGCATCGATTCCAGCCTGCTTTGCGCGCGTAAGTCCATAAGCCTCGTGATTTGATGAAACAACCAAATCTATTTGGCCATGGCTAAGCTTGCCCGCTTTTTCAGCGTCTATCAATGCTTGAAGATTTGTGCCGCCGCCCGATATAAAGACGGCAATTTTTGTTTTTACCATAGTTCGATTCCCTTATCTGATTTAACAGTTTCGCCTAGTACATAAGCATCTTCGCCATTTTCCTTTAGCACTTCGATTGCCTTTTCAGCATCTTCCTTTGCAACTGTGATGCACATTCCAACTCCCATGTTAAATGTGTTGAACATGTCGTGCTCTGAAATGCCGCCAACCTCTGCGATGTGCTTAAAGATTGGAAGTACCTTAACATCGTCCTTTTTGATCTTTGCAGCGATGCCTTCTGGAAAGCTTCTAGGAATATTTTCGTAGAAACCGCCACCGGTGATGTGTGAGATTGCCTTAATGTTCACTTCTTGCATCAGTGCAAGCACTGGCTTTACATAAATCTTTGTTGGCACTAGAAGAGTTTCTAAAAGCGATTTTCCGCCCAGTGCTTCAACAGGTTTCTTTATATCAGCGTTTTCAACATCAAAGACTTTTCTTACCAGTGAAAAGCCGTTTGAATGAACCCCGCTCGAAGGAAGCGCAATCAGTACGTCTCCTTCCTTGATTGTTTCTTTATCAAATAGCTTTGACTTATCTGCCATTCCAACTGCAAATCCTGCAAGGTCGTATTCATCTTCAGGATAAAAGCCTGGCATTTCTGCAGTTTCGCCACCGATCAGGGCAGCTCCCGATTGAACACATCCGTCAGCAACGCCCTTTACGATTTCTGCGATTTTTTCCGGTGTATTCTTTCCGCATGCGATGTAGTCTAAGAAGAAAAGTGGCTTTGCACCTACGCAGATGATGTCGTTTACGCACATTGCAACGCAATCGATTCCGATTGTGTCGTGCTTATCTGCAAGGAAAGCAAGTTTCAGTTTTGTACCTACACCATCGGTGCCGCTTACCAAAACGGGTTCCTTGATGTCCTTCATATCAGGTGCAAACAGTCCGCCAAAACCGCCAACTTCTGACATAACGCCCTGCGTCATGGTCTTGGCAACGTGTTCCTTCATCAGTTTTACAGATTCGTATCCGGCAGTAATATCAACGCCTGCCTTTGCATAAGCATCAGATTTCGAGTTCTTCATTTTTTATTCCTTTCCATCCCAGCAATATGTGCAGACTTTGCATCTATCTAGTCCGATTGCTTTAATAATATTATCTATGCTTTGGTATTCAAGTGAATTGAAATTGAATTTTTCACAAAGAGCTTTTCTTAGAGCTTTTCCGCGCTCAGTTGTTCCGTCAGCGTATTCGTCAAGGTGCTTGTCGCCCTCTTCACCTTCCAGTTCTCTAACGATTCTCCTTGCTATTAGTTCAAGGTCTGTATTTGATCTTGAGAAGTTCAGGTACTTGCAGCCGTACATGATTGGCGGGCAAGCTGATCTCATATGAACTTCCTTTGCCCCATTTTCAAATAGGAAGTCGACGGTTCCCTTTAGCTGAGTTCCTCTTACGATGCTGTCGTCAACGAATAAGAGTTTCTTATCCTTGATAAGCTGAGTAACTGGAACCTGCTTCATTTTAGCAACCATTTCCCTTTCCTGTTGGTTAGTAGGCATAAAGCTTCTTGGCCAAGTTGGAGTATATTTAATGAACGGTCTTGCGTAGTCGATTCCGCATTCGTTTGCATAACCTATTGCGTGAGGAATGCCAGAATCCGGAACTCCTGCTATCGAATCGTAGGCAAAGTCTTTTCCGCTTTCCCTATCCAGCTCTGCTAATAGATGTCCGTTTTTGTTTCTCATAACTTCAACGTTAATATCTTCGTAAGTTGAGTTTGGATAGCCATAATATGTCCAAAGGAATGCGCAAATCTTCATTTCATCGCCAGGTCCTTTAAGCACTTTTAAGCCGTCGCACTTAATCTCAACTATCTCGCCAGGGCCCAGTTCTTTGACCGTTTCGTATCCCAATTTTTCGTATGCGAAAGACTCGAAGCTAAAAGCGTAGCCTTCCTCATCTTTTCCGATAAGCATTGGAGTTCTGCCATACTTATCCCTTGCGCAGATGATGCTTCCATCCTCAGTTAGGATTGCTATTGAAGCTGATCCTTCTATCTTTGATTGCGCAAATTCTATTCCGGAAGCGAAGTCACTCTTTTGGTCAATCAGCGAAGCGATGATTTCGGTCTGATTGATTCTGCCCTTGCTCATGGCTTCGAAATGTCCACCCGAGAAGGCAAGATATTGTTCGACTAATTGAGCCGCATTTCTTATTGCCCCAACTATAACTAGGGCATAGTTTCCGTGATTTGACCTTATTAAGATTGGTTGCGGATCGGTATCGCTTATGCAACCTATGCTCGCATTCCCCTTGAATTCTTCTGAAATTCCTGCGAACTTTGTCCTAAAAGGTGTGTTTTCGATATTATGAATCTCTCTTTGGAAGCCTAATTCCTCATCGTATACTGCAATGCCACCGCGCTTTGTTCCAAGGTGTGAATGGTAGTCCGTACCATAAAATACATCTAACACTACATCTCGCTTTGACACTGCACCGAAGTAACCACCCATGTTATCCTCCTATTTTAAAGCTGAAAAGAATAGTTTCGATAGAGTCATTGGTTCAATGTATTCTCCATCCTTATATACTCTCATGTTTCCTGATGCGATTTCGTCGATTAAGATTACTCTTTGATCCTTATCGTATCCGAATTCGAATTTAATGTCGTATAAATCAAGACCTTTTTCCTTTAGATCGTCAGCAACGATTCTTGTGATCTTTTGAGTCATGCTCTTAAGATCTTCGTATTGTGAATCTGTCATAATTCCAAGTGCAACTAAAGCATCCTTTGTTACTAGAGGATCGCCTAGCGCATCGTTTTTGAATGTAGTTTCAACATATTCTGGAAGATCAGCTCCTTCTTCGATATATTCGCCATATCTTCTTCTGAATGAACCCACTGCCTTGTATCTGCAGATTACTTCAAGACCGTGGCCGAACACCTTTGCAGGAACTACTTCCATAGTTGTGTCTTCCATATTGCATGAGATATAGTGAGTTAAGATGCCTGCTTCGTTAATCTTTTCGAAGAAGTACTTTGTCATTCTAAGGTTCACATCCCCAACTCCGTCGATAGTTAATCCAACTGAGTTTTCACCCGGATCGAACTTTCCGTCTTTACCGGTAACGTCATCCTTGAACTTTAATAAATAGTTTCCGTTTTCTAATTCAAATACGTCTTTTGTTTTTCCTTGATATACCTTCTTCATGTTTCCTCCTATATTCCAATAAAAAAAGAGCAGAAAACTCCCGTTTATGAAGTTTCTGCCCAGACGAACGACATTTTCCACCCATTCTACTCCCTTGCGGTACTCCGCGACTCGTCAGTTATAGATGGGTTTTTAAGATTTTCTACATATAAAATATACCATTTTTTTTGTCTTTATGTAAAGGCTTATTTGGCATTTTCTTCCTTAATAGCCGCAATAATTGGCGCCAAGTTTTCCTTTTCAACCCAGTCTCCACCGTAGTCTATTACCTTTACCAGGGCTTTCTCCTGGTCGGTCCTTTGAACTATTGGCTTTTTCATGATCATCTTTCTCACCTGAGTCATAAGGAAGTTGTCCAGTCCCTTAACCTTTCTAGGGTCGTAGGCTCCCTTAATTAGGAAACAAGGAAGGTCCTTGATCTTGCCGTTAAAGTTGATGTCTCTAAGGTCTTCCATGTTCTTTTCTTCTTCCGTATTAATGCCTACAGCGAAGATTACCACCTTTTTATCCATCAGCTTTTTATAGTTCTTCTTGATAAGGCTTAGGCCTGTAATACCACCTGCATGGATTCCTCCTCCGAAGATGATGTTTTCATACTCCAAAAGATCCTTTGGCTTTACCTCATCTGCGTTAAGTAGGTCGCAGTGAAGCTCCTCTGAAATCCAAGTGGCATACTGCTTTGTAGCGCCGTATTTAGATTTATATATTACTACTGTATTTTCCATAACCTCTCCTATTTGCTAAGTACATCTATCAGGTCAAACATCTCTTCATCGAAGGTTCTATCCATCTCTAAAGCTTCTTCAAGGTCGCATACAACTATTGCTCCATTTTCAACTCCTATGGTCTTGCCGTATGAGTCGTCCTTTAGAAGGCTAGCTGCTTTTGCTCCTGCCAGAGATGCCACCAGCCTATCCTTCATTGTTGGAGAACCTCCCCTCTGTAGATATGATAAAACTACAGGTCTAGTTTCCTTTCCTGTCCTTTCCTCAAGGAACTCTGCCAGTTCAAATGGAGACATGCTGTAACCTTCAGCCATGATGATTATGCTGTGAAGCTTGCCCTTGTTGAAGTCCTGAATTACCTTCTTAGCTACATCGTTTGGGTTCACTTCCTTTTCAGGAATTAAAACTACCTCGGCTCCACCTGTAAGTCCTGCGTATAGAGCGATGTCTCCGCAGTGGCGACCCATAACCTCGATGATGGTGATTCTCTCATGGGATGATGAAGTATCCCTCACCTTTGTGATAGCATCAAGTACCGTATTTACGGCTGTGTCAAAGCCGATGGTGTAGTCCGTATAGTTTAAATCGTTATCTATTGTTCCTGGAATTCCAACTACAGGAAAGCCCATCCTAGCAAGGTCTCTTGCTCCTCTAAGCGAGCCGTTACCTCCTATTACAACCAGGCCTTCTATGCCGAAGGTGGATAGTACGCTGATGGCCTTTTCTCTACCTTCAACCGTAAGGAATCTTTCAGATCTTGCGGTCTTTAGCATAGTTCCTCCCCTTTGCAGAATGTCTGCAACGGAGCCTAAGGTCATCTTTTCAATTTCACCTTCCATCAGGCCTTCAAAGCCTCTCTGGATTCCATATACCTCTAGTCCAAGGTCTATGCCCTTTCTCACTACAGCTCTGATGGCTGCGTTCATACCAGGGGCATCTCCTCCGCTAGTTAGTACTCCTATCTTCTTCATGCTTTTACGTTCCTTTCACCTAAAAGGTCATTAAATTCTTGGATTAGTTCAGGTGATAGATCTACTCCTTCATCGGACTTTAGAATCTTGCCATTTGAAAGATATATTAGCACCTGTCTCTTGCCTGGATTCATCTTTAACATAAGTTTTACCTGGTCAAGAAGGTCATCATCTTCTAGTCTTAACTTTACTGGCGATTCCTCTATACTATCTAAGTCCTGAACGTCTGCTATTTTATCAGCTAAAATCTTAGGTGATTCTTCTTCCTTGAAGTTTACGGTTCCGGATATTGCAATAACCTTATCCGGTGCTAGAAGGCTTCTGTACTTCTCGTAAACCTTAGGGAATACAATGATTTCCACAGTTCCGTAAAGGTCCTCTACCTCCACAAAGGCCATTAAGGTGTTAGACTTTGTGATAAGGGTCTTTACGCTGTTTACCATTCCTACGATTACTCCCTTCATGCCGTCCTTCACCTTGCCTTCTTCTTCAGCGTGGCGAAGTTCATCTGAATTGATGGTACCCTTCTTTTTTATTAGATCCACGTAATCGTTTAGTGGGTGGTCTGTGATATATACCCCTAGCATTTCCTTTTCAAGCATCAGAAGAACTTTTTTATCGAAGTTTGCAACGTCAGGAAGAGTATTTCCTAATTCCTGTGACATATCCTGCATATCGAATAGGGACATCTGTCCTTTTATGTTCTTCTTTGCTGCAGTCTGTGAGCTTTCCATCAGTCCTTCATACACCTGAAGGTGGGCAGCTCTGTTAGGGTTAAGGCTATCTAAAGCTCCAGATTTAATAAGTGACTCGATGGCCTTCTTGTTTACCACCTGTGTATCTATGTTTTCTATAAGCTGGAAGATGTCCTTTACAGGGCCCTTTTCTTCTCTAGCCTTGATGATGTTTTCGATGGCGTTTTCACCTACGCTCTTTATGCCCTGAAGTCCGAATCTGATCTTGCCATCTACGGCATTGAACTTTCTAAGGCTCTTGTTGATGTCTGGCGCAAGCACCTGGATACCCATGTCGTTACAGTTTCTGATGTACCTAGCAATCTGGTTGTTATCTCCCATTACGCTGGTCATAAGAGCTGCCATGAACTCAACTGGATAGTGAGCCTTTAGGTAGGCAGTCTCGTATGCTACAACAGCATATGCTGCTGCGTGGGACTTGTTAAATGCGTAGCTTGCAAAGGTAACCATGTCGTCGAAGATGGCCTCTGCAGCCTCTCTTGAAACGCCGTTCTTGATGCATCCAGGAATCTCATCGTTACCGTTGATGAAGTATTCCTTTTCTTCCATCATTACGTCGTGCTTCTTCTTTGACATAGCTCTGCGCACCAGGTCAGATCTTCCGTAGGAATATCCCCCTAGGTCACGAACTATCTGCATTACCTGCTCCTGGTATACCAGGCAGCCGTACGTTACATCAAGTATTGGTGCAAGCTTTTCATCTACGTATTTAATCTTTTCTGGGTTCTTCTTGTTTTCTATGTATTTAGGTATGGAGTCCATTGGACCTGGACGGTAAAGGGAAATTCCCGCTACGATGTCCTCAAAGCCTGTAGGTTTTAGTGCCTTCATAAATGATGTCATTCCTGCGGATTCTAGCTGGAATACTCCTTGGGTATTGCCCTCTGAAATCATCTTGTATACGGCAGGATCGTCGTAGTCCATCTTTGAAAAGTCTATCTTTACTCCATAGTTTTGCTCTATTAATTTCAGCGCGTCCCTGATAACCGTCAGGTTTCTAAGGCCAAGGAAGTCCATCTTAAGTAGGCCTAGCTCCTCTATGGTTGTCATGGTGAACTGGGTTGCTGCTCCTCTATCGCCTACGTATAGGGGAACGTAGTCGTCTATTCTATCCTTTGAAATTACTACACCTGCAGCGTGAGTGGATGCGTGGCGTGGCATTCCTTCTAAGGCTCTAGACATGTCTATTACGTTCTTTACCTGGTCCTCTGAATCGTATCTAGCCTTTAGCTCTGGATTCATTTCAAGGGCCTTGTCTATGGTCATGTGTAGGTCAAAAGGTATGGCCTTTGCTATGGCATCTGTATCCTGGTAGCTTACGCCAAGTGCTCTACCAACGTCTCTAACTGCGGCCTTTGCCTTCATAGTACCAAAGGTAACTATCTGGCTTACCTTGTCCTCACCGTACTTCTCTATTACGTACTCTATTACCTCGTGTCTTCTCTCGTAGCAGAAGTCCACGTCGATATCTGGCATGGATACTCTCTCTGGATTTAGGAATCTTTCGAAAATCAGGTTGTACTTGATAGGGTCTATATCTGTAATGTGAAGGCAATATGCCACTATGCTTCCTGCAGCTGAACCTCTACCTGGTCCTACCATGATTCCGTTTTTCTTTGCGTAGTTGATGAAGTCCCAAACGATCAGGAAGTATCCTACGTATCCCATTGAAACTATTACGTCTAGCTCGTAGTCCATCCTCTTCCTAAGTTCAGGTGTAACATCTACATATCTTTCAGCCAGTCCCTCTTCACAAAGCTTTCTTAAATGCTCTTCGTTGGTCATTCCATCAGGTGACTGGAATGTTGGAATATGGTATTCGCCAAATGTGAATGTAACGTCGCACTGGTCTACTACCAGCTGGGTATTATCTACAGCCTCTGGGCAGTATGAGAAGATCTTTCTCATCTCGTCTTCGCTCTTCAGATAGAACTCGTCGTTAGGGAATCTCATTCTGTTCTCGTCTTCAAGGGTTGTTGCTGTCTGAATGGCAAGAAGAACATCGTGAGCTTTTGCATCTTCTTTTCTCACGTAGTGCACGTCGTTTGTTGCAACTAGAGGAACTTCTAGCTCTCTTGAAAGCCTTAGCATGTCCTCTCTAATTGCGTGTTCTTCTTCAAGACCTTGGTCCTGTATCTCTAGGAAGAAGTTTCCTCTTCCGAATATTTCTAAAAGTTCTAGGGCTTCCTCTTTTGCGCCTTCATAGTCGTTTAAAAGAAGCCTTCTTTGTACCTCGCCTGCAAGGCAAGCTGAAAGGGCTATGATTCCATCTGAATACTGCCTTAAAACATCCTTATCTATACGGGGCTTATAGTAGTAGCCCTTGGTGAAGCCTAGGGATACTATCTTGATAAGGTTCTTGTATCCTTCGTTATTCTTTGCAAGCAAAACTAGATGGCCCTGTCTCTTGTCCTTTTCAGGAGTCTTGTCTTCCATCTTTCTTGCTGCCGTATATACCTCGCAACCTATGATTGGCTTAATGCCCTGCTTGTTGCACTCCCTGTAGAAGTCTATTACGCCGAACATTACTCCGTGGTCTGTGATTGCAAGGGAGTCCATGCCTAACTCTTTTGCTCTAGCTACTACGTCTGTAATTCTAGATGCTCCGTCAAGCAAGCTGTACTCTGTATGAAGGTGTAAATGTGTAAATGCCATAAGTTACCCTTTCCTTTAATTGATATATTATACCACAATACTTGCTCTAAGGTCACAAAATTGGTATAATATTTTAAATGTTAGTTTCGATTAAAAAAGAGGTAACAGTTATGAAAAAGTTTTTAAAGGCAATTGCAATATTATTAGCAGTAGTCGTGGGCGTTGTGGCAATATATTTTGCATACGTAATGATCGACTACCATAGAATCGAAGATAACCTAGAGCTTGACGTTCAAGGAGTAAAGACTGAAGCTAAAGTTCCTGTTGGAAAGAACCTAAAGATTCTTTCATACAACATCGGATTTGGAGCATACACTCCTGAGTACAGTTTCTTCATGGACGGCGGAGAGTATTCTAGGGGCTTCTCAGAGGAAGCAGTTAAGGAAGACGTTCAGGGCGCAGCTTTATTCGTAAAGAAGCAGAACCCAGACTTTGCTTTCATCCAGGAAGTGGACATTGATTCCACAAGATCATACCACATCGATGAAAGAGAGTTCTTCAAGGATGCCATGGATAAGTACTCCTTTACATTTGCTCAGAACTACGATTCCCCTTACCTGTTCTATCCAATTTCAAAGCCACACGGTAAGTCGGTATCCGGTATAATGACATTTGCAAAGGCTGGCATTGAAAGCTCTGTAAGAAGAAGCCTTCCAATCCAGACAAACCTTGCTAAGCTTCTTGACCTGGATAGATGTTACTCGGTAAACAAGATACCTACTAAGAACGGCAAGTATCTATGCCTGTACAACTTCCATCTATCCGCATACACTACAGATCCTGAGATCGTTAACCAGCAGCTTGAAATGCTGTATCAGGACATCCAGACTCAGTACGATGAAGGAAACTACATCATCTGCGGTGGCGACTTTAACAAGGACTTACTAGGAGATTCATCAAAGATATTCGGAGTTTCAGGAGAAGATTTCTCATGGGCTCAGCCATATCCTGTAGACACAATTCCTAACCACTTCAAGATGGTTGCCCCATATAACAAGAAGCATCCAGTTCCATCATGCAGAAATGCAGATAGACCTTACGACGATACAAACTTCGTACTTACAATAGACGGATTCATCGTATCCGATAACGTAAAGGTTAAGAGTGCTGACGTATATGATATCGGATTCAAGTACTCCGATCACAACCCAGTACACATGGAATTCGTACTAAAATAATACAAAGGGACGGTTCTTTTTTCTCAAAAAGAACCGTCCCATTTTTTCTTATTGCAATTTCAAAACAAATGTTTTATCATTAAATCAAGAAACGAGTTTTGTTACTGAGTAAGGCCTATGGCTGGAAAAGGATTCCCGTTTCTTTTTTTAATACAAAAAGACGGTTCTTTTTTTGTGAGAAAAAAGAACCGTCCCTTTTTATCTTAATCTTTCTCTTGTTCTCTCTTCACCAAGTATCTGCTGGATTTCCCAGATGTCTGGTGATTGAGTTCTTCCCACGATAGCAACTCTAATTACTGTGCTTACGTGGCCTACGTGACCCTTGTACTGATCTGGATTCTTCTTGTAATCCTTTGGCTTTGCTGCATATCCTAGTTCTTCTGCAATCCGTCTAATCTTATCGAACCACTGGCTTTGATCATCGCTGTGGTCGTAAGTTTCTATATACTTCTCTAGGATTAGCTTTGCATCATCCTTTGCTTCAGCAGGGAAGTCTTCCTCAATCTTGAACATGTCGTCGAAGAAGTAGCTGATGTTCTCTATCATCTGCTGTGCGTAGATATGGTCCTTACGAGGCTTAGCTTCCGCTCTACCGATGTCTAGAACAGTTTCTAGATACTTTCTATCGCTAAAGATGTGGCCTACCTCAGGCTTAAATTCATCTGACCATGCCTTTAAGAAATCTACTAGTTCGCTAGCAGGTATCTTAAGAAGTACGTCCTTTGAAACGTCGTTTAACTTGTTTAAGTCAAACAGCGCTCCTGAGTTTGACATCTTCTGGGTTGTGAATTCAAACTCCTCTATATCCTTATCTGGATTAGCAATTCTCCACTCTTCAAAGTTGGAGTTTAGAATTGTAAGTAGATACTCTCTGACTGCAGCAGGATGGTATCCCATGTTGCGGTAGTAGTCTAGGCTTAGCTCAGGGTCCTTTCTCTTGGAAAGCTTTCTCTTGTTTCCATCTTCACCTATCTTCATAAGCTGAGCTGTGTGGCAGTAAGTCATTGGCTGCCAGCCAAGCTTTTCAAATAGCTCTACGTGAATTGGTAGTGAAGGTAGCCATTCCTCACCTCTTACCACGTGAGTAGTTCCCATCAGGTGGTCATCTACAACGTGTGCAAAGTGGTATGTAGGGATTCCTGTAGCCTTTAGGATTACTGTATCTAGGTTGTTACAAGGCATTTCTAAAGTGCCTCTAATAGCATCCTCTACCTGGAATCTTTCTTCCTTGGCGCTGGACTTTAATCTTATTACGTATGGAACCTTTGCGTTGATCTTTTCCTCGATCTCTTCATAGGAAAGGTCCCTTGATTTAGCCCACTTTCCATATATTCCAGGGTTAGCCTTTACCTTTTCCTGCTCAGCTCTAATTTCGTTTATCTCATCCTCAGTTAAGAAACAAGGATAAGCCTTTCCTTCTGCTACAAGCTTCTTGGCAAAGACGTGATAGATGTCTGCTCTTAAGCTCTGAGTGTACGGACCGTAGTCGCCCTTTTCACCGTCTATTAAAGCGCCTTCATCGAAGTTTATATCGAAGAATCTAAGTGAGTTGATGATAGTTTCAACTGCACCATCTACGTAGCGCTTATCGTCGGTATCTTCGATTCTAAGGTAGAATGTACCGCCGGACTGGTGAGCAAGTCTTTCATCTACAAATGCTCCGTACAGGTTTCCTAGGTGAATGAAACCAGTAGGGCTAGGTCCTAGTCTAGTAACCTTGCCCCCTGTTTTTCTCTTAGGAAACTCTCTATATATGTCCTCCTCCGTCTTTGTAACGTGGGGGAACAGTAAGTTCGCTAGTTTGATATATTCCATCTTCATCCCCTATAAAGCTTCTACGATTTCCTTAGTGTCTCTTGCGATCATTAATTCTTCGTTAGTTGGGATTAAGAATACCTTAATCTTGGAATCGTCAGTTGAGATTAAGCCTTCCTTACCGTCGATATTTTTCTGAAGGTCAAGCTTGATTCCTAGCTTATCCATGTCTTTGCAAGTTCTAGCTCTTGTGATAGGGTCGTTTTCACCAACGCCTGCAGTGAATACGATAGCATCACAGCCGTTCATTTCAGCCATGTATGCGCCGATATATGATTTAATTCTGTGGTTGAATACTTCGATAGTAATTTCTGCTCTTGGATCTCCATCAAAGAAAGCAGCCTTCTTGATGTCTCTCATGTCTGATGAAATTCCTGAGATGCCTAGGATACCTGACTTCTTGTTAAGAATTTCGTTAACTTCTGCTTCAGTCTTTCCTTCCTTCTTGCCGATGAATTCAACGATAGCAGGGTCAAGGTTACCTGAACGAGTACCCATTGCAAGTCCTCCAAGTGGAGTGAATCCCATTGAAGTATCGAAGCTCTTTCCGCCCTTAACTGCACAAAGTGAACCGCCGTTTCCAAGGTGGCAAGTGATGATGTTTAACTCTTCAATTGGCTTACCCATCATCTTAGCGCATTCTTGAGCTACGAATCTATGGCTTGTTCCGTGGAATCCGTATCTTCTTACGCCATACTTTTCATAGTATTCGTAAGGAACTGGATAGATGTATGATTCAGGCGGCATAGTCTGGTGGAATGCAGTATCAAATACTACTACTTCAGGTACGCCTGGCATTAATTCTTGACAAGCTCTAACGCCTGTAATGTTTGCAGGGTTGTGAAGTGGTGCAAGTTCAATGCAATCTTCCATCATCTTGATAACTTCTTCAGTTACAAGAACTGAGCTTGCGAACTTTTCTCCGCCGTGAACTGCTCTGTGACCTACTGCATCGATTTCCTTGATGTCCTTAAGTACGCCGTGCTTAGGATCTAGGATCGCATCGATTACGTGTTGTAAAGCTTCCTTGTGGTCCTTCATAGGAACTTCTAATTTAGTCTTTTCCTTCTTGCCACCAGCAAGAATCTTTTGGTGAGCTAGGTTTGAACCTTCGATTCCGATTCTTTCAATTAAACCTTTGCAAAGTAGAGTTTCCTTATCCATATCTAATACTTGATACTTTAATGATGAACTTCCACAGTTTAATACTAATACTTTCATTTTATATTTCCTCCATTAAATTATTTATCTTGGGATGTCTCCGCCCGATAGGGCTTCATCGTATATGGCTCTTTCGCCACCGATGAACTTTGGTCTTGTTCTTGCGCATAGGATATTAGCTTCACCAATCTTCTTGATTGAAAGCCTTACAGGTACTGCAACCTTCTTTAGCTGCATTCCAATAAGGGTTCCGCCAATGTCGATTCCTGCATCGCCCTTGATCTCTTCAACGGCTACAGGACATTTTGCGTTGTGATACATTGTTGTTGCAAAGGAACCGCCTGCCTTTGGCTGAGGAACTACATTTACTATTTCAGTTCCTGCTAAAAGCGCTTCCTTTTCTATGATAACGGCTCTGTTCAAATGCTCACAGCACTGAGCTGCAAGATATATGCCCTTTGGCTCTAGTACTGACATAACGCCTTCGTACACGGCCTTTGCAGCATCAATATCTGAAGCTTTGCCGATTCTCATTCCCATTACTTCTGAACTGGAGCATCCTACTACAAAGATGTCTCCTTTTTTTAGCTTGGCAGTTTCAACAAGTTCCGTTACCGCCTGCTTTGCTTGACCTTTAATTTCTTCGTAAGTCACTTAATCACCTTCTTAAAGATTCCAGCTGTTAAGGTACTTTTCCTGCTCAGCTGTTAGCTTATCTATTTCAATGCCCCAGGCCTTCAGTCTTCTTCTAGATACCTGGTCATCGATTTCATCAGATACGTCTATTACCACATTGTCTAGCTTCTTGTAGTTTTCCTTGACGTAGATTGCAGATAGGGCCTGAACTGCAAAGCTCATGTCCATGATCTCTGCTGGGTGGCCATCAGCTGCTGCGATATTCACCAGCTTACCTTCGGCCATCACGTTTATCCACTTTCCGTTGGAAAGCTTGTATCCCATAATGTTAGGTCTAGTTTCCTTCTTTTCTACGCACTTTGCTTCAAGGTCAGCCATATCCACCTCGCAGTTGAAGTGGCCTGCGTTAGCTAGGATTGCTCCTTCCTTCATGGTAAGCATGTGGTCCACCGTGATTGTCTTGCAGCATCCTGTCGCTGAAACGAATATGTCTCCTAAAGGTGCCGCCATCTTCATAGGCATTACACTAAATCCATCCATGTTTGCTTCCATGGCCTTAACTGGATCAATTTCAGTAACTATTACCTTTGCTCCTAGAGCTGCTGCTCTCATTGCAATTCCTCTGCTGCACCAGCCGTAGCCTACCACTACAACTGTCTTTGATGCAACGATAAGGTTTGTGTTTCTCATGATTGAGTCCCATACGGACTGGCCTGTGCCGTAGCGGTTATCGAAGAGGTGCTTACACTTAGCATCGTTTACTGCTACCATTGGGAACTTCAGTACGCCTTCCCTTTCCATAGCCTTTAGCCTGATTACTCCTGTTGTGGTCTCTTCGCATCCGCCCCAGACTTCTTTGCCTAGATCAGGCCTTGAACCGTGGATTAAACCTACCAGGTCTCCGCCGTCGTCTATGATGATGTTAGGCTTTACTTCTAGGCACATTTCGATGTGTCTAGCATATTCCTCATCTGTAGCACCGTGGTATGCAAATACCATAAGGCCATCTTCCACAAGGGCTGCAGCTATGTCATCCTGTGTTGACAAGGTATTGCTACCTGTAACTGACATGATAGCTCCTCCTGCCTTTAGCACCTTGCATAGATAAGCAGTCTTTGCTTCAAGGTGAACGGACAAGGAAATCTTTACACCTTCAAAAGGCTTATTCTTTACAAACTCCGCCTCCAGTCCTCTAAGAAGTGGCATGTTGTTTTTTACCCACTCAATCTTTTGATGGCCTAAAGGCGCAAGACTAATATCTCTAATTTCATACTTTTGCATAAGTTCTCCTACTCTACTGTAACCGCTTTTGCTAGGTTCTTAGGTTTATCTATATTGCAGCCCTTTTCCTTCGCTACATAGTATGCAAATAGCTGAAGTGGGATTACGGATAATAGCGGCGTAATCTCGTCTCTGCAATATGGGATATATATTGTCTCGTTAGAGTGAGCCTTAACATCCTCCTTGCCATCCTTGGCAACTGATACGATGTGGGCTCCTCTAGCCTTAATTTCCTGAATATTGGATAGGATCTTCTCGTATAGGAAGTCCTGGGTTGCCAGTGTAACCACCAGCGTTTCAGGTTCCATCAATGCGATGGTTCCGTGCTTAAGCTCACCTGCTGCAATGGCAAATGAGTTGATATATGAAATCTCCTTAAGCTTCAGTGAACCTTCGTAAGCTACTGCTGAATCCAGGCCTCTTCCTATGAAGAATACTTGGTCTCTGTTGTAAAGCTTCTTAGCCAGCTTTTCAACTGAGCCTGTCTTAGCCTTTAAGAAGTAGCTTATCTTATCTGGAATTTCCTTTAGATCAGCTATGAACTGGTCGTAGAATTCCTTGGTGATTGTACCTCTCTCATAGGCCATGTGAAGGGCTATCAGGTACATGCACATAAGCTGAGTTGTATATGCCTTGGTTGAAGCTACTGCGATCTCTGGGCCTGCCCATGTGTAGAATACGTCATCGGATTCTCTTGCTACTGAGCTTCCTACTACGTTTACTACTGAAAGGATTCTAGCGCCCTTTGACTTAGCTTCTCTTAAAGCTGCTAGGGTATCTAGGGTTTCACCTGATTGGCTGATTGCAATGAACAAGGTTTTATCGTCTACAAATGGATTCCTGTATCTAAATTCTGATGCCACGTCTACCTCAACCGGTACTCTAGCTAGTCTCTCTATTACATACTTTCCAACTAGGCCTGCGTGGTAAGCTGTTCCGCATGCAACTATATATATCTTATTGAAGTTTTCAATTTCTTCCTTGGTCATGGAAATGCCATCAAGGTTGATGGTTCCATCGTCGTTTAATCTTCTCATAAGGGTTTCTGTAAGTCCCTTAGGTTGTTCGAAGATCTCCTTTAGCATGAAGTGGTCATAGCCTTCCTTTTCAGCTGAATCCGCATCCCATGATACGTGGAATACATCTCTCTTGACAGGTCTTCTCTGCTCGTCTAGTATCTGAACGCTGTCTGGAGTAACCACTACTGTCTCGTTGTTTTCTATTAGGTAGATTTCCTTGACGTACTTTAATAGGGCTGGAATGTCTGATGCTATGAAGTTCTCATCCTTTCCTAGTCCTGCGATTAGAGGTGCGTCCTTTCTAACTGCAACTAACTTGTTAGGGTCGTCTGCTGCAACTGCGCAGATTGCGTATGCTCCTCTCATCTTCTCAACTGCCTTGTATACGGCATCAAGCAGATCTCCTTCGAAGAAAACCCCGATAAGCTGAGCTACTACCTCTGTATCTGTCTCTGACTTAAAGTCGATGTCGTAGTTTTCTATCAGCCAGTTCTTCAATTCCACATAGTTCTCGATAATACCGTTATGCACTACTGCGATGGTGTTATCCTGATTGCTATGTGGATGAGCATTGATTGTTGAAGGTGCTCCGTGGGTAGCCCATCTAGTATGGCCTACTCCGCAGTTTGCAGTCATATCCTCTGTACCAATCAGTTCTTCAAGATTAGCTATTCCACCAACCTGCTTTCTAATCTTCAGCTGTCCTCTTTGTTGAATTGCGATTCCCGCTGAATCGTATCCTCTGTATTCAAGTTTCTTTAATCCGTCAATGATGATTTCTTTAGCATCACCATGGCCAACGTATCCAACTATTCCGCACATATTACGCCTCTATTGAAATTTCTTTTCCAGCAGCTTAGCCAGGTCTTCTGCGTACCTAGTGATGACTGCTACGTCCTTTCCTTCAAGCATTACCCTTACTAGAGGTTCTGTTCCTGAAGGTCTAATTAATACTCTTCCATTTCCAGCCATCTTATCCTCTATGGCCTGAATCATTTCTCTTACTTCTCTATCTAGCATGTAGTCCTTCTTGTGCTCGTTCTTTATCTTTGCATTTACAAGCACCTGAGGGAAAAGCTCTATCTCGTCTGCCATCTTTGACATCTTTCTTCCATCCTTGTAAAGGGCCTTCATAACCTGAAGTGATGACATAGTTCCATCACCTGTGGTTGTATGGTTAAGGAAGATGATGTGTCCTGACTGCTCGCCGCCTAGCACGCTTCCTGTCTTCAGCATGGACTCGATAACGTATCTATCTCCAACCTTTGTTGCATCCACCTTGCATCCGATCTTCTCAAGATACTTGTGGAAACCTAGGTTACTCATTACGGTTGCTGTAACCCTGTTATCCACTAAAGATCCCTCGTCCTTTAGCATCTTTGCGCAGATGCAAATGGTCTTATCTCCGTTGACTTCTCTTCCTCTATCGTCTACAACGATAAGCCTATCTGCGTCACCGTCAAAGGCAAGTCCAATGTCTGCTCCAACTTCTAGCACCTTGTTTTCAAGTTGCTGAGGCTTGGTTGATCCGCAGTCGTGGTTTATGTTGCTTCCGTCTGGCTCAGCCCCAATAACTGTTACGTCTGCACCTAGTGCTTCATACACCCTTGGAGCTACCTGGTATGCTGCACCGTTGGCACAGTCTAAAACAACTCTCATACCCTTTAGGTTAATATCTATCTTGGATAGAAGGAACTTAACGTAAAGGTCCTTTGCATTCTGCTCTGCATCAAAGCATCTTCCCAGGTTTTCACCTACTGGAATTTCCTTATCTTCAAAGCCTGATTCAACTAGCTTTTCTATCTTCTCCTCTATGGAATCGTCTAGCTTAAAGCCCTCCCCATTGAAAAGCTTTATGCCGTTGTATTCGAAGGTGTTGTGTGATGCTGAAATTACCACTCCTGCATCTGCCTTGAAGTGCCTTACAAGATATGCTACTGCAGGTGTAGGGATTACTCCTGCCTTTATTACGTTTCCTCCCTCTGAAAGGATTCCTGCTGTAAGGGCTGCCTCCAGCATATCCCCTGAAATTCTTGTATCCTTACCTACTACGAAGATAGGCATTTTTTCACTTGTCTTTAGAACTTCTGCTGCTGCCTTACCAAGATCGAAGGCAAGCTTTGGAGTAATCTCTAGGTTGGCTACTCCTCTAGCTCCATCTGTTCCAAATATTTTTCCCATACATATTCTCCTTAATCTTCTAATGTTATCTGTACCTTTGAAGGACTTATCTCTACTATCTCAACCTCTTGGCCTACGTGGCACTTAAGTTGTCCCTCTTCATCACAGGAAAGCTTTATGTCTTTTTCTGTAATAACTTCCATTACAGACTTCTTTCCTTTAAGGACTATCTCTACTGCTTTTGTCTCTATTCTGTAGTCTCCACTTGTCTTTATCTGATCGGCAGATATTGTAAATGTCTTTGTAGCCTCTCCTACTTGTTCAACCTTTACAACCATCTTGCTATCCGATTCTGAAAGGTATACGTCCTTTGGAAGTTTAACCTTGATTGCTATCTTGCTCTCTAGACCAACATACACATCTTCAGCTTTAACTTCCTTGATTGTATCTAATATGTCTAGCGGTCCCTTTATTGTTACCTGGCTAGGCTTTTCTACTTGTCTTTCTCCTGCTCCTATGATTCTAACCTTTAGTGGTACTTTCTTTGTTGAGTACAGGATAGTTGTTACGTTTATGAAGTCCTCTCTTGTCTTAACTTCTTTAACCCTGTTTCCCTTTTCGTCTACGGGAACCAGCTTTGCTCTTACAATGCCTTGGCTCTTGCTTACATTTGCTGTATCTATAGCCGCCTTTACGTAGCTAACCCTGTCTACCAGTGAAGCTGCTCCGTATACCACTGCATTTGAAAGGCTCTTTGAAATGGCTGTGGGTTCAAGTCCCTCATCCTCTATATTCGTGAAGGAAACCTGTACCTCTTTCTTCTCATACTTGACCATCTCAACCTTAACTCTAGCTGTTTCGAATTCCTGGTCCACCACCTTAACCTTGCTTGGAACCACAACCTTTATTCTGCACTCGTTTTCTCCCAGGTCTAGGTTCTTTACGTCTACTGTGCAAACTATGTCTTCTTCATCGATCTTGTTGATTACGGACTTGTTTGCTGAAAGGGTTACGCTCATCTGTGAAAGATTGCAGCCTGCTACTGCAAAGCCTGCGTCGTTAAGCGCTTCTTCGTTTTCAAATGTTACTGGGATGCCCTGGAATGTCTTCTTTGCCACAGGATCCATAGTTCCTGCAACATATACCCAAAGGGCTATGGCTATTAAAAGGGATACGGCCATTGCAACTTTTTTTTTTTTCTTCATTTTCGTCATCCCCCTTTCTAAGCTTTAGCTTTCCAAGGAAGCTCACTTTATCCTTGTATTTATCCATGTTGCCTGTATAGAAATCTAGAAGTACCTTTTCCAAGGTCCTTGGTGTATATGACCTAGTTAGGTTTCCATTTTCAGCAACGGATATTATTCCTGTCTCCTCTGAAACTATTACTACAAGGGCGTCAGAATTCTCTGTGATTCCTATGCCTGCTCTATGTCTAGTTCCTAGGGACTTGTTTAACTTCTTATCTTCTGTAAGAGGAAGTACGCATCCTGCTGCGTAAAGCTTTGCTCCTCTAACTATTACTGCACCATCGTGAAGTGGTGAGCCTTCGTAGAAGATGGTTCCAACTAGCTGTGATGATACCTTTGAATTAATAACTGTGCCTGTCTCTATAATATCGTTTAAAGGTGTTTCTCTTTCGAAAACCAAAAGTGCACCAGTCTTAGTATCCGACAGTTCTCCTGCTGCCTTTGCAAGTTCTGATACAGTCTGGCTTATCTTGGCGGAGTCCATGTTTCTAAACTGGCTGCTTACAATATTACCTCTGCCTACGTACTCTAAAGCTCTACGAAGTTCTGGCTGGAATACCACTACAAGGGCTATTACGCCGATAGCGAAGGTGGACTTAAGTAGCCAGTGCAGAGTGTACAGGTTAAGTAGGTCTGATAGAAGGTACATTACCACTATAATAAGTATGCCTTTTACCAGCTGTCCTGCTCTTGATTCAACGATAAACTCTATAGCTTTATATGCGATAAAAGCGACAATTAGAATATCTAAAATATCGCTTATGCTAAATCCCGTAATTAAATTATTAAGTATTTTTTCCATAATATACTCCCCTAATTCACACTCCCTAATATTTTACCTCTTTTCCCTACATTTTTCAATACTTCTAAATGTTTTTTAGGTGCCTTACGTCTACTGTTTCGGGCATATTTACATATTCCAAAACTTCCTCCATATTCTCACATATCTTGAATATTTTTAGGCACTCTTCTTTCATGAAGTTTTCCTCTACTGCTTTCACTAACATATGCTGGATGTGGTCAAAATATCCTGCTACATTTAGCACTGCTATTGGCTTAGCGTGTCTACCTAGCTGCTTTAGTGTAAGGATCTCGAAAAACTCCTCCAAAGTCCCTATTCCTCCTGGAAGCACGATGAAGGCATCTGACATGTCCTCCATGATCTGCTTTCTTTCTCTCATGGTGTCTGTATATATGAAGTTGGTGCAGCCCTTTTCAAGTATTCCTGGAACGTCGAAGAACTTAGGTGCAACCCCTATGACTTCTGCCCCTCTTCTCAGAGCGCCTCTAGATACTCCGCCCATCAGGCCCTGTCTTCCTCCTCCGAACACCAGGCCGTGGCCAGCCTTTGCTATCTCTTCCCCTAGTTTTTCTGCTGCGAGAATGTACTTTTTATCTACTGTTTCGCTTGATGCTGCATATACGCAAATATTCATAATTTCCCTCTCTTTCTACCCATATATTTTAATATTTTTCTAATCGCTTGACAAGGCTTATGGATGGTGCTAATATATGTGCATATTTAAATACGCCAATGAAGTTTCCAGAATGAAAAGACTGGAAACCGAGGAACTCTGGAGAATCTCCCTTAGGAGTGCCGAAGGTGCAAGGCAATATGCCGAATCTCTCAGGCCAAAGGACAGAGCAAAACATTTTTTTAGTTTTTGTACAATCCAGAGTTGCTATTCATACGTATAGCAACTTTTTTAATTGATAGGAGAAGAAGATTATGGAACAAGCGATTTTACATTTTGCGCAGACAGTCAACACGTACCTGTCCGACTACATCTTAGTATTCTTACTGATTGCAGTTGGTCTATGGTTCTCAATTAAGACTAGATTTGTTCAGGTACGCTGCTTTGGAGAAGGTATGAGGAAGGTATTCTCAAACCTTAAGCTAAAAGGAAACAAGCAAAGCTCAGGTATGTCATCATTCCAGGCTCTTGCTACTGCAATTGCAGCTCAAGTAGGAACTGGTAACATCGTTGGAGCATCAGGTGCTATCCTTTTAGGAGGACCTGGAGCTATCTTCTGGATGTGGATTATTGCATTCCTAGGAATGGCAACTATCTACTCTGAAGCTACTCTAGCAATTAAGACTAGGGTTACTGATGAAGATGGTCAAATCCACGGCGGCCCTGTATACTACATCACAAAGGCATTCAAGGGCGTTACTGGTAAGGTTTTATCCATCTGGTTTGGTGTGGCAGCTATCCTTGCCCTAGGCTTCATGGGTACAATGGTTCAATCAAACTCAATTGGATCAACTATGCAGACAGCATTTGGCATTCCATCATGGGTAATAGGTTTAATCCTAGTTGCATTCAGTGCATTCATCTTCCTTGGTGGTATCCAAAGACTTGCTTCTGTAACTGAAAAGATCGTACCAATCATGGCTGGACTTTTCTTAGTAGGAGCGTTAATTGTACTTTGTGCAAGAATAACTTACATCCCTGCAACATTTGGCATGATCTTCAAGTATGCATTTGCTCCTCAGGCCATCATCGGTGGTGGCTTTGGTGCTGCAATTAAGATTGCTGTATCTCAAGGTGCAAAGCGTGGTCTTTTCTCCAATGAAGCAGGTATGGGTTCAACTCCACACGCTCACGCTTTAGCAAATGTAGAGCATCCTCACGATCAAGGTGTTGTAGCTATGATCGGAGTATTCATCGATACATTCGTAGTGCTTACAGTAAACGCGCTAGTAATTATCTCCACTCTTTATACTGAAGATGGAATAATTAAGCTTGGCACTGACCTTACAGCTATTGGCATAGATAAGACTAACCTATCTCAGACTGCATTTAGCGTAGTCTTTGGAGATCAGTTTGGTGCAATGTTCGTTGCAGTATGCCTGCTATTCTTCGCATTCTCTACTGTACTTAGCTGGAACCTATTCGGTAAGATCAACGTAGAGTACTTCTTCGGTAAGAAGGCTGTAAAGTTCTATCAGGTGCTTGCACTAACATTTATGTTCCTTGGAACAATAGCTCAAAACGATACCGTTTGGGAGCTTGCAGATATGTTTAACAACTTAATGGTTATTCCAAATGCCCTTGCACTATTCGCACTTAGCAAGATAGTAGTTACATCTTGCAAAGAGGGCATGGCTCGTAAGAATGAAAAGAAGCTTCCTAAATAGGGAGCTTCTCTTTTATTACCTCTTTTGCATATTTAATGAACTTCTTTGTGGCAGGTGATGCGCTCTGCATGGATGGTACTGCTATGCCAAGTGATACGAACTTTGGTTCATCGAATGGCATTGTTACCACGTCTAGGTCCCACCTTGAAGTTACCAGTCTATTGTTAAAGCTAATACCTAGTCCAGCTTCCACCATGGAATATGTGGTGAAGGCATCGGATGTTGTGAATATGGTATTTGGCTTTATTTTTTTCTCTCTTAAAAATCTATCTAGCTCTGTATCCTGTCCTGGTCTAGTGTGGATAAACTTTTCTGCGGACAGGGCCTTAACAGGAAATGTCTTCCCCTTTGCTAACGGATGGTTCTTTGGTAGCCATGCCACCAGCTCATCCTCTTTTAAAGGAATCCAGTCTCCCTTAAAAGCCGGATTATATGCGAAGAAACAGCAGTCTATTCTACCTGTCTCAAGCATGGTGATAAGGTTTCTGTTGTACTCTTCAACCGTATCTATGGTTATGTCAGGATGAATGTCTTCGAAGCCCTTTAGTACTTCAGGTAACCAAGCTGCGGCTATGCTGTAGTATGTGCCTACCCTTATATGTCCCTTAACAAGTCCACTTATCTCTGCGCTGATCTGATTTACCTTTTCCTCTTCATGAATGATGTGCCTGAAGATAGGGAGGATCTTTTCTCCATCGCTGGTCAGTTCAATACCTTTATTGCTTCTGGATACTATGGGAAAGCCCACCTCTTCTTCTACGTTGTTTACCATTTTAGTTATGCCTGATGCGGTATATCCCAGTTGTTCACCTGCAGCGGAAAAGCTGCCAAGGTCTAGGGATAACACCAAAGCTTTACACTTTGTAATATCCATTTAACACTTTTCCATTCTGTCATATTAAATATGACGGTTTTGCCATTTACTACTAACAACCATATATTATATTATATACCTAGAAAAGTAAAGTTCATTTTTATTTGCCGATTGGCACCTTAAGTAAAAACGACAGCCTAGCTGTCGTTTTTGTCTATCTAAATATTCTAAATATATTCTCAATTATCTTCATAACGGTATTGATAACTGCATTGATCTGATTAACAACTACAGATACCACAGTCTCAATAATACCCTTTGGCTTAGATGGCGCTTTCTCTACTCCAATGGTAAGTTCCGTAAGTGGTTTACCATTTACTTTAAGTTCTCCATTAACCACCTGTACACCTTCAGTAACATACAGTCCAGGAGCTACTACAAGCTCATTTACGCACATAAATCCTTTAGTATCTGTTCCTGTGTATTTTAGATGTACCTTGCCGCTCTTTACTTCAAACTTATCTACATCTAAAATCGGGTATTCATATTTACTTTCAAGACTAGGGCCATCTACTGTAGCATTCTTTAACCAAATACTTTCAAAAGACATAGTGCCAGAACCTGTGAAAGTTATATCTCCGACTCTTTCTCCACTTTCCTTAGGTTCCATGTAGATTGAAGATACCACATTGTCCCCTTGTAATACCACTTCTAAGCCCTCATCATTTCTTGGCTCAAAGTAGCCATTGAATTTCAGATTTTTTAATGTAATTTTCTTTGCATGCACATATGTTGGTAGATTGTATTTACCAGATAATACAAGGTTTTCCCCATAGATGTTTAGCGCATGGCCTGTAATACCCCCTCTATCTGTAACAGCCCAATTTTGACCATCTGCAGAATTAACGGGATTGCCTTGTTCATCAGTTATGATTGCACCACTTGGAAGGTCGTAGCCTACATACTCCTTAACTTTATATAGGTCCTCATCAAATACGCCATCGCCACGATAGTCTTTAAACTCGAATTCCTTAGTTTGAACGCTAGAATCATTTTTATCAAAGGAATAGTCATCCGTAATGGTTGCCTTGATGTGTAGTGCGCATCCAGTTGGAATGTTTGTTATGGTTTCTCCATCCTTTATTGTCTGGTGGTTTGCGTTATCGTTAAACCAGTATTCAATGGTTGTAAATACACCTGGATAACGAGTGGATATTTTGTATTCGTTGCTAGTCTTTGCAAATGCCATCATAGGCATGTATGTCAGTACAAGTGTTACTGTTAATAGTATCGCTATTAGTCTTTTCTTCATGTCTACCTCCAAAAATGGCGGAGAGTCAGGGATTCGAACCCTGGGTTCCTTTGGGGAACACAGCATTTCGAGTGCTGCACCTTCGACCTCTCGGACAACTCTCCGTACTAGTCAATATCTTACCATATCTTTTGCCTATGCACAACTTTTATGGTATACTGTGGCTATGAAAAAGAAAGTGGACATAATCATTGCAAATCCTTCGGGAAATGTAACAATATTCGTAAAAACGCCTTTCGGAAGAATGGATTACCAGAAGGTTGCAGGCCAGCTACTGGACATGAAAGAGCTTAAAGGAGAACAGGTAGCTTTCATCAAGGAACCTTACCCTGGAGTAAACGGCAAGATGGAAATGTGCGGCCTGGAATTCTGCGGAAATGCATCAAGATCCTTTGCCCTTCTATGCGCCATCAACGACAGAATGTACGGCAAATGCCAGTCAGTAGTTGACGTAAGCGGAAGCAAGGAAAACCTGGTGGTAGACTTAGATTTAAACAGTAACTACACCAAGATAAAGATGCCTTCCATGAAATCCTGCACATACTCAGATGAGCTTAAAGGACATATCGTTGATTTAGGTGGCATCATTCACGTGGTGTTTCAGGATAGAGAAGCTAGTGAGGATGAATTCCTTAGAATAAAGGAGTACATCAACGGTAAGTTTAATCCACCAGCAATGGGCGTAATGTTCTATAACCCAGCCACAGAGGTGCTAGTTCCCATCGTATACGTAAAGGATGTGGACTCAACCTACTGGGAAGGAAGCTGCGGCTCAGGATCAACTGCAGTTGCAATCGCCCTTTCAAGTTCAAAAGAAGATGGAGACTATTCCTACCAGCTAAAGCAGCCAGCAGGTACAATTACAGCCTCCTGCCATAAAGAAGATGGCAAGATCAAGGATGTATTTATCGAAGGCGTGGTAGATATTAGCGACATGCTTACAGTAGAAGTAGACATTTAAAAAAACTAGGACAATCGTCCTAGTTTATTTCTTTGGTACTATAAATTCAAATGCTTTTTCAAGTGTTCTTAGTTTAATTGTTCCTATGTCCTCAATTTCACCATCTACACATAACTTCATTATGCCATCTAAAGGTTCAATTACTGTTTCCTTAGCAGGGAAAGCGTGAACCATCTTTTCAATGCCCTCAACACCAAAGTGAGTTCCCTTTTTATAGTATGGGAATAGCTTGATGAACTGAGTTCTAGGCATATCTAAAACAACGTTTACATCCATAAGTCCATCGTCAGTCTTAGCCTGAGGTGAGCTGTATACACCGCCACCACAGTATGAGCCATTAGCTATTGCACATAGTAGGTTAGGTCCATCGTGAACCACCTTGCCATCTACAGTAACCTTTAGGTTTGCGCCCTTCTTCTTTGCTAAGATTGCGAATACGGATAGAAGGTATGCGCCTGAACCAGATACTAAAGGTTTCTTCTTCATCTCAGCAGTCTTGTCTACTACGTTGCAGTCAAAACCAATGTTGATCATGTTAGCGCAGTATCTAGTCTTTTCATCGTTGGAATATTCAATAAGGTCAACCTTTACGGTCTGGCCTAGAAGTTGCTTTTCAATGTTCATAAAGTTTGAAGCCTTGCCGAAGTTACGCACAAAGTCGTTACCTGTTCCAATAGGCACTACACCTACCTTAGCGTTAGGAAATCCGAATGTTCCGTTTACCACTTCGTTTAAAGTTCCATCACCGCCACAAGCGAAAAATCTAATATCTTCACCGGACTTAGCTAACTGCCTAGTAAAACTTTCTGCATCGCCTACACCCTTTGTGTAGTATAGCTCTGTTGCCATGCCCGTCTTCTTAGAAGCCTTTTCAATTTCCTCCTGCAGTCTGCCAAAGTTCTTTCCCTGGCCAGCGCATGGATTAATTATGAATATATTTCTCATAGGTTTTCTCCTTGTTATTAATATTTAATATATATACCAAAACTTGAAATAAATCAATAAAAATATTAATATATACCTAGTTTAAGGAGAGAGATATGGACCAGAGAATACAAAAATTATCCAAGATACTTACAGGTTACTCCTGCCACCTAAAGGCCGGAGAAAAGATTTTAATAGACTACGAAGGAGAATGTGCTAAGCCACTGGTTAGACAGCTGGTAAAGGACTCCTACGCCCTAGGCGCACTGCCATACGTAAACATTAGAGATGGACAGGTGCTTAGAGAAATCCTGCTAGGCGCAACCGAAGAGCAGATAGAATTTATGAACGCATACCAGCTAAAGCAGATGGAAGGTATGGACGCATACATCGCAGTTAGAGCTGGAGATAACGTAAGCGAGCTATCCGACGTTCCCGCAGAAAAACTTAACATGTACTATAGGCTGACTAGCCCTACGCTGGACTACAGAGTAGATAAGACAAAGTGGTGCGTGCTTAGATATCCAAACCCATCAATGGCACAGCTTTCAGGTACTAGCCAGGAAGCCTTCGAAGACTTCTATTTCGACGTTTGCACACTGGACTACAGCAAGATGGATAAGGCGATGACACCTCTTCAGGACCTGATGAATAGGACAGATAAGGTTCACATTGTGGGCCCTGGCACAGACCTTACATTCTCAATTAAGGGAATACCTGCAATAAAGTGCGCAGGAGAATGCAATATTCCAGACGGCGAAGTGTATACAGCGCCAGTAAGAGATTCCATCAACGGAAAGATCTCATACAATACATTCTCAGAGGAGCAAGGCTTCACATACGAGAACATCGTCTTTGAAATTAAGGATGGAAAGATAGTTAAGGCTACAGCAAACGATAACCAAAAGATCAACGCTCTTTTAAACACAGATGAAGGCTCAAGATACTTCGGCGAATTTGCCATCGGAGTTAATCCATATATATTGCATCCAATGAAGGATACCCTTTTCGATGAAAAGATTGCAGGAAGCTTTCACCTTACACCAGGGGCTTCATATGAAGACGCTCCTAACGGAAACAAGAGCGCAGTCCACTGGGATCTTGTTATGATTCAAAGGCCAGAATACGGCGGCGGAGAAATATATTTCGACGACGTACTTATTAGAAAGGACGGACTATTCGTCCTAGATGAACTAAAGGGCTTAAATCCAGAAAATTTAAAATAGCCTCCCATTAGGGAGGCTTTTCCTATCTGTATCTTATCCAGTCGAATAGGCTTGCGCCTAATCCTGATGCAAGGAATAGGAACATAAGTAGGAAGAAGAATAAAGCTATTCCTACTACAAATCCAATAAGGGCCATCTTACCGTAAGCCTTGGCAGACTTAGGTTCATCATCCATCATAACTAGATATATGATAAGACCGATTATTGGAAAGATGAAGCTGACAACCTTTAAAAGAGTGTTAGGTTCATCTTTTTTTACGTTCTTAATCTGCACACCGCAGTGTGGACATATTACAGTTTCTTCAGCGATTTCTTTTCCGCAATTTGGACAGTACATATCTTCCTCCTAGTCTATTACCTTCTTAATTAGTTCATTATCTTCTGGCTTAGCATCTTTATATACATAAGCTTTTTCAGCCTCCTCTAGTCCTTCAGCTAGCTTAGCTTCATCAGATGAATAGCAGGTTAAAAGGACATCTCCCTTCTTAACCTTGTCACCTACCTTATAATTAAGCATTATGCCTGCAGCAAGGTCAATATCCTCTTCCTTGGTTCTGCGGCCAGCTCCCAGCTTTTGAGAAGCCATGCCGATGCCCATGGCATCTATCTCATAGATGTATCCATCTTCCTTAGCAGTAAGCACCTTTTCATATTTTGGCTGAGGGAATAGGGAGTAGTCATATAAAACCTTTTCATCACCGCCCTGAGCCTTGATAAACTGACCTAGCTTTTCAAGGGCCTTGCCAGAGGAAATCATTTCCTTAGCAATCTCGTATCCTTCGTCGTAGTCCTTAGCCTTTTTGCCTAAGGTTATCATGATGGCGGAAAGTCTAAGGGATAGCTCCTTAATGTCTTTAGGGCCATTTCCCTTTAGCACCTCAATTGACTCTATTACCTCAAGGCTGTTACCGATAGCATCACCAAGTGGCTGGTTCATATCTGTTATTACAGCTACAGTCTTTCTACCTGCCAGGTTTCCTATCTTAACCATGGTGTCTGCTAAAGATGTGGCATCATCAATATTTTGCATGAAAGCACCTTTACCGCACTTTACGTCAAGTACTATTGCATCAGACCCTGCAGCCAGTTTCTTACTCATGATGCTGGATGCAATTAGGGGCATCTTATCCACCGTTGCAGTTACATCCCTTAGGGCATATATCTTCTTATCTGCAGGAGTAATATGGCCGCTTTGGCCAATTACAGCAATGCCTATGTTGTTCACCTGATTCAAAAATTCATCAGGCTTTAGCGTGGTCTTAAAGTCAGGGATTGACTCCATCTTGTCCACAGTGCCGCCAGTAAAGCCTAGGCCTCTTCCGCTCATCTTTGCGATAGGAACACCGGCTGCCGCTGCTATTGGGGCAACTATCAAGGTGGTCTTATCCCCTACACCGCCTGTAGAGTGCTTGTCCACCTTTATTCCTTCTATCTTGCTTAGATCTACGGTGTCACCAGAAAATCTCATCTCGTTGGTGAGATTAAGTAGCTCCTCCATATCTAAGTCGTTAAAGAAGATGGCCATAAGCAGTGCCGATGCCTGGTAGTCTGGAATGCTTCCATCTACGTAGCCTTTGATGAAGTACTTAATTTCCTCCTCAGATAGCTTACCGCCGTTTCTCTTCTTCAGTATTATTTCGTACATATTCATAGCTCAATTTCCTTACCGATCTTAGTTGTCTTTGCTCCTAAGAATGTTGCTACTGTAGCTCCAATATCTGCAAATGATTCTCTAGTACCAAAATCTCTTGGAGTTACTTCTTTTCCATAAATTACGATAGGTACGTATTCTCTAGTGTGGTCTGATCCCTTGTATGTTGGATCATTGCCGTGGTCTGCACAAAGGATTAGGATGTCCTCATCGCCCATGGCATCCATAATCTCAGGAAGGCGTCTATCGAAGGCTTCTATGGCCTTGCCGTATCCTACAGGATCTCTTCTGTGACCGTACTCAGAATCGAACTCAACTAGGTTGGTGAAGATGAAGCCATCAAAGTCCTTCTTCATAGCCTCTATGGTCTTATCCACTCCGTCTTCGTTATTCTTTGTCTTTACAAATTCACTTACCCCTACGCCGTTAAAGATATCGTTTATCTTTCCTACTGCGTATACTGTCTTACCTGTTTCCTTGATGGTATCTAAGATTGTAACGTCTGTAGGAGATACTGCATAGTCGTGTCTATCTGAAGTTCTCTTTCTCTTTCCATCTTCAATGATGTATGGTCTAGCTATTACCCTTCCGCAGGCCCATTCACCTACCAGCATCTTTCTTGCTATTTCACAGATTTCATAAAGCCTCTTAAGAGGAATTACGTCTATGTTAGCTGCAATTTGAAATACGCTGTCTGATGATGTATATACGATTGGCTTTCCAGTCTTTTCGTGCTCCTCACCTAGCTCCTCGATAATCTCGGTACCTGATGCTGGGTAGTTTCCTAGTGTTTCAGTTCCAATGGCCTGGTGGAACTTATCCATGAACTCCTTAGGGAAGCCATCTGGATATGTCTTAAATGGAATCTGGGTATATATTCCTGCTATCTCCCAGTGACCTGTGATGGTGTCCTTTCCCTTTGAAATTTCCATGGCCCTTCCATAGGCACCAATAGGGTTTTCTACTCCTTCAAGTTCTACTCCTTCAATATTGCAAAAGCCTAGCTTCCTAAGGTTAGGAATATCTAGGCAAGGATATTTGTCCTTTATGTGATTGATTGTGCTTACGTTTTCATCTCCGTATAGCTTTGAATCTGGAAGCGCTGTAACTCCCAAGCTATCCAATACTATTAATGTTGCCTTCTTCATATGTCCCTCCTAATCTCTACCGGATCGCAATCCAGGTAGTCCAGTGATACTAGGCTGTATTCAACGCCGTTTAAAACCTTCTTAAGTCCGTTCTTAAAGCCGTCCTTTCCGTGAAGGTGTCCATAGATGCAGGTCTTTACGCCGTAGTCTTCCATCAACTTCGTAAAGCCTGACGGCTGCTTTTTATCGTTGGTTGGTGGATAGTGAAGTGCGCAGATTATGTCCTTTGCTCCCTTATCCTTAGCTTCCTTTAGCGACATCTCAAGTCTAAGAAGCTCCCTTTTATATATCTTTTCGTCCTGCTCGTCAAAATCTTCGCTTCCCGGGCACACCCAGCCTCTTGAACCTGCTATTGCAAGATCACCTGCCATGTAGCAGTTATTCTGAAGAAATACCATATTTGGATAAAGCTTGTTAATCTTTCCTACGGACTGCCACCAAAGGTCGTGGTTACCGCGAACAAACACCTTTGTTCCTGGAAGTGCGCTTATCCACTTTAGGTCCTCTAAGGCTTCCTCAAGTTTAAGGCCCCAGGATATGTCTCCAGGTATGATGACTATATCTTCATCTTCTACCTTCTTTAGCCAGTTTTCCTTTAGGCGAACCTCGTGGTCCTCCCAGGACTGGCCGAACACATCCATAGGCTTTTGTATTCTATTATCAAAGGAGAGATGCAAATCTCCTATTGCAAAAATTTTCATCTTTCTTGACCTTCAATATTCTTTAACTTCTTTTCTATTGCTCTAGACCTTACGCCAACCAATCTTTCTAGCTCGTCATCGGCTTGTTTCAGTCTAAGTCTAGTCTGCTCAAGCACAGCGTTATAGTTTGAAAACTCCGTCTTTACAGCTCCTAGGATTTCCCAAACTTCGCTGGAGTGCTTCTCTATTGCTAGGGTTCTAAATCCCATCTGCAGGCTGTTTAAAAGGGCTCCCATGGTGGTTGGACCTGCAATGCTGATCTTGTACTCATTTTGAAGTATCTCCACCAGTCCAAGCCTTACAGCCTCTGCATAAAGGCCTTCAAAAGGAAGGAACATAATGCCAAAATCCGTGGTGTATGGCGGAGCAATGTACTTTTCCTTTATGTCCTTAGCTTCGCTCTTTATGGTTCTAATTAGGCCCTTCCTTGCTTCCTCTATCTGGAAGCGATCACCTTCGTCGTAGGCTTCTAAAAGCCTTGCGTAGGTATCCATAGGAAACTTTGAATCTATGGGAAGCCACACCGTCTTATCCACATACTGACCTGGCATCTTTACGGCGAATTCAACCCTCTGAGCTGAGCCTGGTACGGTGCTAATCTCCCTTTCATACTGCTCAGGCGCTAGGATTTCTTCTAGGATTGCTCCAAGCTGTACTTCTCCTAGTATTCCCCTTGTTTTTACCCCGTTTAAGACCTTTTTAACATCGCCCACCTCTTGGGCTATCTGTCTCATCTGGCCAAGGCTTTCGTAGACCTTTTCCATCATGCCTTCGGTGTTTAGGTTATCCCTGCTGTTCTTCTTTAGAAGCACTATGCAAAGGATGATGACCACAACTAAAAGCAGGGCTATCCCTATTAAAAGAATGGTAGTCTTATCCATTATTTAAGTTCTCCATCTACGAACTCAAAGATATCCTTTGGTTCATCTAGTGTTTTACCAGTAAAGCCTTCCTTTGTAACCAGGTATCTAGCCTTCATGCCCTTTCTAAGATCAGCTAAGTCGTTTGCCATGATATAGTCCATGTTGTTCTTCTTAGCTAGCTTAGTTGCAACTTCAAACAGTTCCTCCTTTGGAACGTTTTCTAAAAGCTTGCAGCCGATTAACAGGCTATCTGGGTACCACTCTCTAAGTCTTGCGATGATCTTTGGAGTAAGGCCTAGCTTAACCGTCAAGTTCTTCTGATAACTGCTTATCTTTGAGCCATCGTATAGCTTGCACTTAGGGTCTTCCATGATCTTTAGAATCTCTTCAGCGCTAGCTGGCTTTGCTTCAAATATTTCTTTAGCTAAATCCTCAAGAAGGAATGAAAAGTCTGACTTATAGTCGCCTACTGCTGATGCGTGAATTAGGGCATCGCAGCCAAACTTACTTTCCTCTTCAAGAGCCTTTAGCATATCGTCTGTAGTCTCTATCCAAATAAGTTTCAGATTGTCTGACTTTGTCTCATACTTAACCATGTTGTTTAGAACCAGGGTTACCTCATAGCCTGCATCTAAAAATCTATTTGCAAGTTCTGTGGAAAGTGATCCTGTTGACATGTTTGTAATCTTCATTACTTCATCGATAGGTTCGTTGGTAGGACCTCCTGTTATTATTATTCTACTCATACTGTCTCCTTATATTGTCTAGTGAATTAATAACTTCTCTTCTTAAACCTTCTGGTGCAAGAACCTGAACCGCCTCACCGAACTGAATTGCCCAGTACTTCATGGCGTTAAGGTTTGCCATGACCATGATGGTTACAAAGCCTTCTTTTGACTCTAGCACTCTAAAGTCTTGGCCTAGCCAGTCGATAATGTCGTCCATTCTGTCCTCTTTAACTTTTAAGGTGACGTGGTCAGATTCCCCAGAGAACATGTATATATGCTCTACCATGTGCTTAGGTAGGTTTAATCCATCCTTAAGTTCCGTTACAAGCTTTGGATCCTTTCTTAATCCATCTGTAAGCTGGATGTCTGAAATCTTTTCAACCCTAAAGTGGGTAACGTTGTCGTACTTATCTATGTTGCCTATCAGGTAGTATCTTCCGTTTGCTACTACGATCTGGTAAGGGTTTACCAGGTGCTTTGACTTTGTGGTGTGCTTCACGTTAAGATCCTTGTCCACCTTGTTGTAGAAAAAGACTACCTGTCTATTCTTTTCAATGGCTTCACTTAATATGTCTATGTTATAGAAAAGGACGTTGCTCTTCACGTGGTTCATATTGTCTAGATTTGCCACGTGCCTCATCTGTTTTCTAAAGTACACGCTGGACTGATTTACCAGCTTATCTATAAGTTCCTTGGACTGCTTTAGTGGTATGTGCCTTGAAGCAAGGACGCTGTCTATTAAAAGCCTTAGCTCGCTATCCTCAAACTCTCTGTAATCCAGATAGTAGCCGTTGTCCTTTACTATGTCGTATCCCAGGTCCTGAAGGTTTGAAATGTTCCTTGCCACCGACTTTCTCTCGCAAATTACATCGTAGTCCTTTTTCATATAGTCTATGATGTCCTGCTGCTTTAGGTGGTGATCCACATCCGAGTACTTCTTCAGAATTTCAAGGGTCTGCATTATATATAATTTCTTGATCTGTCCCTGTGCCATACTACTGTTCTTCCTTCCAAAGAATGAATGTTAGAAATGCTGCTAAGATGGCAGCTGAATCTGCAAATAACATTGATAACATATCGATTACCTCTCTTTCTGTAATCAATATATCAGGTTATTTGTCCCTTTTTTGGTTCATATCTCCATTATATCACGAATTACATATCCTGCAATAAGAAGACCGGCTACCGATGGAACGTAGCTTAAGGTGCCCATTCCCTTTACAGGTTCTTCGGTAGAAAAAAGCACGGGAACGTCCTTTATTCCCCTATCCTTTAGTTCCTTTCTCATTACCTTGGCAAGAGGACATACGCTAGTCTTTGAGATGTCCTTTATCTCAAATAACTCTGGTCTTAGCTTTCCTGCTGTTCCCATGGATGAGATTACCTTAACCCCTTCTTCCTTGGCCCTCTTAATTATGGCGATCTTTGCAGAAACGGTGTCAACCGCATCTATTACGTAGTCATACCCTTTAAAGTCTATCTCTCCCTCATTTTCAGGAAGGTAGAACATCTTTAAGCCATTGCACTTTAGGTTTGGATTTATTGAAAGCATCCTATCCTTCATTACATCAACCTTGTTCAAACCTACAGTGCTATGCAGCGCTATTATCTGCCTGTTGATGTTGGTCTCATCGATAATGTCCTTATCCACAATGTCTATTTGGCCAACACCTGCTCTTGCTAGGGCTTCGCAGATATATCCACCTACTCCGCCTACTCCAAAGACCAGTACCTTGGCCTTAAATAGCCTATCCTGGCCATCTTCTCCTGCTATTAATATGTTTCTATCAAACTGTTTCATAATCCTCTAAAACGCTGTATATTACCTGAGGCGCAAAGCCCCTTTGGGCTAGCCTTCTTGCAACCTTAGCCTTGTCTAGGCCTTCCATCTTACTTGCTATCTCTTGGGCCATCTTTCTCTCATCGTATGTCTCTTCTAGCTGGCTAAAGCCCTCTTCAATGTCTGATGATGAAAGTCCCTTATCTCTAAGGTACATTACGGTCCTTCTCTTACCTCTGCCCTTTTCGTATTCTCTTTCAAAGACTGATCTTGCATACTTTACATCGTCTAGGTAACCTAGGTCTTTTAGAAAAGCGATGGCTTCGTCCACCTCTTCTTTTGTAGCTTCTTTTCTCGCTAGGTAATCCCTTACCTGCTTTTCGCTCTTTAGGCCTGTTGCAAGATACTTAACAGCTCTTTCCCTATAGTTCATAATTGTTCCAGCTATCTCCTACGCACATAGGCCTGCACTTTTGGCCCATCTTTTCTCTAAGCATACATATTGCAATAATTCCTGTGCAGTGAACAGGCACTACTAGAGGAATGTCCTCATCTGTAACTCTATTGCAAACCTTTTCTCTAAGCTCAGGGGTTGCAGGGTATAGGTGCATGCCTGCTATTAGTCCTGCAATCTTCTTTCCTGGGAATGTGTTCTTTACGTGCTCGATAATTGACACTATTCCTGTGTGGCTGCATCCACTGAATACGTATAGTCCCTCTTTCTCTTCAAGGACTAGAATCTGCTCATGGCTCATATCGTCTAGTACCCTGTTTCCATTTTCATCGATGGAGAAGAAAAATTCTGCAGGAGCGTATTCCTTAACCTTTGGAATGTTCCCTATTACGTGGACTCCTGGGTATACCTCTATGTGGCCACTGGATAATACAAGTCTATCCATGTAATCTTCCTTCTTCCAGGAGATTCCGCTAGGCTCTTCATCAAGTACGCCGTCCTCCATTCCGTATGTCTGGACGAAGGCGTTTTCGTGAACGTATATCTTTGCCTTTTGATTTTCCCTTACGAAGGATCTGATTCCTTCAGTGTGGTCGTTATGGCCGTGGCTAAAGGTAACCATGTCCACATCCTTAATGTCCACTCCAAGCACCTTAGCGTTTTCGTAGTAAAGGTCTGAAAAGCCTAGGTCGAACATTATCTTTTTATGGTTATGCTTCACGTAAATGCTTAGACCGAATTCTCCCTTGCAGTCTAAGTGCTCCGTTCTATTTTCAGATAGTATTGTAAATTCTAACATGTTTCCTCCGCAAAAAAGCGCCTAAGGGCGCTTCTTTAATCTTTCAATTACAGTTGTATATCCTTCTGCTCCGTAAAGAAGGCACTTGTTGATTCTGCTGATTGTTGCAGGTGATGCATCTGTCTCTTCCTTTACATCGGTATATGTTTTACCTTCCGATAGAAGAACAGCAACATGCATTCTCTGAGCCATAGCTTTTATTTCATTGATAGTACAAATGTCCTCAAAAAACCTATAGCATTCTTCTTGGTTTTCTAGTGATAAGATTGCCTCAAATAGTCTGTCTAGTTCTTCGCTTTGTAATTTAGATTGATAACTCATAGCCGTCCTCCTATTTCAAAAGTTCTAATGCTTTATTAAGCTGATAGTCCGTAGCATCTCCCATCTTAAGTTTTACGGTGAAGTCTGGTTTGATGCCTTTCTTATGTACCTTATTTCCGTTTGGAGTAAGGTATTCCATAGTGGTCAGTTTTACGCAGCTTCCATCTGAAAGTTCAAATGGTGACTGAACGATTCCCTTTCCAAATGTCTTAGTTCCTACAATCTTTCCGCCCTTGTTATCCTTTACTGCCCCAGCTAGGATTTCTGCCGCAGATGCTGTCTGTGAGTCCACTATTAAAACATATGGTAGGTTGGTGCATGAAGCATCTGAATCTAAGCGCTTTTCCTTTCCATTTTTATCCGTCATGGATGTTACCGTACATGCTGGTAGAAGTAAATCTGCTACCTTTACGCTTTCGGATACATAACCTCCTCCGTTAAGCCTTAAGTCTATTACAAGGCCCTTTACTCCCTTGTTCTCCAGTTCTGTAAGTTCATTTTCAAATGACTCTCCTGTGTTCCTATCGAACTCGGATATTCTGATGTATCCAATGTTGTCCTCAATTACCTTTGACTGTACCGATGAAACAGTTATCTCTTCTCTTATCATGGTAGCCTCAAGGTAGCTACCTCCTCTAAGGTACTGTATGGTTACCTTTGAACCCTTAGGACCTCTGATTGCATTCATCATATCGTCCTGATCTTTATATGTCTTTCCGTCTACTTTTAAAAGAACGTCTCCCTTTTTAAAACCAGCCCTCTGTGCTGGTGAACTGTCTATTGTCTCTTGAACTAGATACTGTCCATCCTGCTTGATGAAGGTTAGGCCTACTCCAAAGAATGAACCCGAAAGGTCATTATTGAACGCATCATATTCCTCCTTGTTCATAAAGATGGAATATTTATCTCCCAGTGATTTAACGAAGTCCTTGCAAATCTGTTCTTGAATATCTTTCGTATTGTAATCCCACAGGAAGTTGCTCTTTACATAAGCATCCGTCTCATAAAGCTTGCTAAAATCCTGAGCGAATCCTTTTAGCGATGTGTATTCGCTCTTAGATACGATGGCTTTATTGCCTATTCCTAGGTATATTGCAGTTCCACCAAATGCTGCAACAGAACCTATTACGAATACCAGGATTAGCAGTATTATGAAATTTTTCTTCTTCATTTTGAGCATTAGTTTATCTCCTCTACGATGAGCTGCAGTCTAGAATTTCCATTCCAGTTTTGGATTTCAACACATCCTATAATATCTGCTCTATCTATTCTTTCTAGGTCCAGCTCCTGAGCCTTGTTAAACAGTATGCATGATAGGCTTCCTGCCATAAATCTAGCGTGCTGCTTTCCATCGCCCATATATCTTAGGCCTTCAATCTTCACATCCTTTAAAAGGAATGCTGGTTTAGGATTCTTGTTTCCGAAAGGAGCCATATCCTCTAGCCCCTTTGCTAGGTCCATGGTTATGTCCTCTAACCTAAGTTCTAGGTCCCATCTATCCTTTTTCGCTTCCTGGATGGTGGCCCCATCCATTTCATCGATGAGCACCTGTCTAAGCTTGCCCAGTTTATCTTCTTCTATTGTAAATCCACAGGCACCTTTATGTCCTCCGTATCTAACGAATAAATCTTGATGCTTGCTTAAAAGCTGATAAAGATCTAGGCCTTCCACGCTTCGTCCTGTGCCCTTAAAGTTTTCCCCAGATTTTGTGACTATTATTGCAGGTTTATGGTAGTATTCCTTTACCTTTCCCGCCACTATGCCTGCTATTCCTTCGTGAATATCGTCTGCTCTAATTACTATGAAGCTGTCTTCTAGGTGACTTTCTTCGACTATCTTTATGCACTCCTCATAGGCCTGGTTTTGAGTCTTCTTTCTGATATCGTTGGTCTTAATTATTTTATCCACAACTCTATCTACATCGCCAGAATTATACCTTAAAAGTTCCACTGCAATGGATGCATCCTCCATCCTTCCGCAAGCGTTAAGATGTGGTACTATGGCAAATGAAATATTGTCAGATACCAATGCCTGCTGTCTAGGCAGAACTCTTTTCACCAGTTCCCTTAAGCCTGGCCTTAAGCCCATGTTAATGCTTCTAATTCCGTACTTTACAAAAGCCCTGTTTTCATCTACAAGGGGAACCACGTCGCCTATAGTTCCTATGGCTACCAGGTCTAGTGATCTGGTAAGCACTTCCCTTTGAATTATTCCTTCAATTACCAGGGCGTGTACAAGTTTAAATGCCACTGCGCATCCAGCTAGTTCCTTAAATGGATACTGGCATTCCTTTTGCTTAGGATTGATAAGTACGCAGTCAGCTTTCATTTCGTCTAGGCTGTGATGGTCTGTAACTAAAACCTTCATGCCTAGGCTCTTTATATATTCAACCTCGTCGTGGGCTACGCTGCCACAGTCCACCGTAATTATTAAATTACATCCATCCTGATAAATTTGGTCTATGGCCTCCTTATTTAGGCCGTATCCCTCTTCAAATCTAGATGGGATATAGTAGAAGAGGTTTTCTGTAACCGTGCCTAGAGCGTCAATCATCAATGTAGTGGCGGTGATACCATCTGCATCGTAGTCTCCATACACACAGATACGTCCATTCTCCTTTAATGTAGATACTATTAAATCCACTCCCGCTTTCATGTTAAAAAGCAGGAATGGATCGTACATTCTCTGTGGTTTTGCAGATAGGAATTCCTGAATATCTTCTTCTGTTACAAGTCCTCTCTGCCTAAGTAATTCAGTTATTACGGGATGAATGTTTCTCATATCTATAAATATTTCCATGGGCTAACAGGAGTTCCGTACTGCTGAACTTCAAAGTGAAGGTGAGGTCCAGTTGAACGTCCTGTGTTGCCTGAGATTGCAATTGCCTGTCCCTTTGAAACGTGTTGGCCAACCTTAACCTTTAAGCTGCTAAGGTGTCCATAGATTGTGCTAAGGCCGCTGCCGTGGTCTATTACAATAGCAGTTCCGTAGCCGTAGTAACCTGTCTGAGCTACTATTACTCTGCCGCTATCTGCAGCTACTACTGTGCCATAGCTAATTCCAATATCTATTCCAGCGTGGCCTTCCATTCCGCCACCGCCGAACGGATTAGGTCTAAGTCCAAACTGTGATGTGATAAGCCTTGTGCTAGGTGCTGGCCATGCAAACTGTCCGTTACCGTGGTATACGGAGTTAGGATTTTGTCTTCTTGCGATGTCCGCCCTTATGGCCTGAGCTTCCCTTTCAAGCTTAGCTATCTGTGCCTTGTATGCAGCCTTCTTCTGTGCTATTGCCTGCTGCTTAGCCTTTGCCTTTGCCTGAAGGGCATCTAAGGCTTTCTTTTCCTTCTTTAGCTTGGCCTCTTTCTTCTCCAGTTCTTCCTTCTGCTTTGCTAGAGTTTCAAGAACCTTTTGGTCTCCCTTATATATCCTCTTTACCATTTCAATGTTGGAAATGAACTCGGATATGCTGCCTGAACCTAGGATTACTTCGATGTATCCCACAGTGCCGTTCTTGTACATGGCTCTAAGCCTTGCATTAAGACCAGCTTTGCGCTCTTCAATCTTCTTCTTGGTATCCTTGACTTCCTTAGTAGCCTTGTTAAGCTGGATTCTCTTTGCATCAACCTTGGCGTTTATCTCGTCAAGCTGATCTGTAAGGGTGTCCATCATCTCTTCAACTTCAGCAAGGGATTTCTTAGCAGATGATTTCTGGCTCTCTATATTCTTTAGTTTTGTACTGCTTGATACTGCAAATACCATAGATGATCCTACTAAGGTCACTATTAAAACTGATATTAATGCAATAACGCTGACTTTTCTCTTCATGTGTTCCCCTTATTTATCTAAGAACTTTCTCATTGATACTATACTTCCGCATGCTCCAATACTGATACCTAGTGCTAGGAAGATAATTAAAAGATTTCCTGCCAGGTAATCTGTAGGTACTAGCGGTGATGATAGAATTGCTACTACATCCGTTCCTATGATGTCTACCACCTTTGAGTAGATCAAGGTGATAAGTCCAGAGGATACCAGTGCTGCGAACAGGCCTATGATGATACCTTCTGTTAGGAAAGGCCCTCTAATGAACCAGTTTGTAGCTCCTATGTACTTCATGATTTCAATTTCCTTTGATCTAGCAAATACGGTAAGCTTTACTGTATTAGATACTACGATGATGGAAACTAAAACCAGGAATGCCATGACTATCAAGGATCCTGTCTGCAGGAAGTTGGTAGCCTTTGTTAGTTTTTCTACCGTCTCTTTATAGTATTTTACGCTTTCGATGCCAGGAAGGGCGTTAGCCTTATCTATTACTGCCTCTGCATCGTCCACGTTCTTTATGGATATTAGAAGTGAACTTGGAAGTGGATTTTCTCCCAGGCTATCCAGTAGATATCCTGATTCTCCCCATCTCTTCTTCATAATCTTTAAAGCTTCATCTTTAGTTCTAAAGGTTATGCTTTCAACCTCATCTAGTGCCTTTAAATCCTCGATGTCCTTGTTAATGGTCATCTGGGATGCGTCATCTTCCACGTAAACCTCTACTAGATCGTAGTCCGCCTTTACAACCTCTGTGAAAAGGTTAAGGTTTACTGTGATGATGAAGAACAGCCCTAGGATTAAAAGCATAGCTGTAATTGAAAAGATTGAAGCTGTGCTCATTCCTCTATTTCTTCCAATTTGGCGGAATGCTTGTTTGATGTTATAGAATATCGCTTTCATGAATTCGCAAACCTCCAATTGTCTTGTAATATTGATACTGGCCTGTCTTGTCGCTGACTACGTGGCCGCCTTCGATAGCAATAACTCTCTTGTGCATTCTATCTACGATGTCCTTTGCGTGAGTAACCATTACGATGGTAGTTCCCCTAGCGTTGATCTGATCTAGAAGCTGCATGATGTCCTTTGCTGTCTCAGGGTCTAGGTTTCCTGTAGGCTCATCGGCAATTAGAACCGTAGGGTTGTTGATGATAGCTCTTGCTATGGCAACTCTCTGCTGTTCACCTGCTGATAGCTCATCAGGATATTTATCTGCTTTGTCCTCGATTCCTACTGATGCAAGAATTCTAGGGACCTGTCTTTTAATTTGGGCCTTGCTCTTGTGTACGACTTCCATGGCGAAAGCTACATTTTCAAATACAGTCTTCTTTGGAAGAAGTCTGAAGTCCTGGAAAATCATGCCCACCTTTCTTCTGTAGAAAGGAATTTCCCTGCTAAGAAGTTCGGTAACCTTTTGTCCGTCCACGAAAATGCTTCCACTATCTGCATCGATTTCCTTAAGTATTAGCTTGATGAAGGTACTCTTTCCTGCGCCACTTGGTCCTACCAGGAAAACGAATTCTCCCTTTTCAATATCTATGCTAACATCTTCGATTCCGATTTGGCCGTCATATTTCTTTGTAACCTTGTCAAATGTTATCATTTTTAACCTCAATCTTTCGATAGTCATATATATCAATAGTATACTACATTTTGTAATAGATTCCAATAAAAAATATGATTTTTACACATAATATAGTATCTTTTTATACACCCCTTCAAAGTCTTTTACCATGGCCTTATTTTCCAAAAGGGATTTACCCTGAAACTGGTAAGAATACACATCCTTAGGGTCAATATATTCCATATCTATATGGCTTGTAATCCTAAGGCCTGTAAGTAGTTTTGATAGATTTACCCCTTTATTCACCTTGTTCACTAAAAAGATTACTCTGGCCCCATCCATAGCCCACTTTTTTAGGGTTCTAATTTTCCCCATGTTCTGAAAGACCAAAGACGGAAGAGGATCAACGACAGCTATTATGGTGTCCGCCATTTCCCCAAGCCTTAGATCCTCATCTTCGTAGACTATTACTTCCCCTGATGCTGCTAAAATTGCCTTTGTCTTCTCCTGAAATTCTAAGGTTCTTTCCCCTGGAAGGTGAACTAGGCAGTTTAATTTATCCACCATATTTACGGCTGTCCTGGCGCTATCCTTTGCTAGCGACTTCAGCTCTTTGAACCTATCCATGGCTAGGTAGTAGTATGGTCCTAGGTCATCATCTAGCTGCATGTACGTGGTTCTTCTTTCCTTTCCAAGGCCATCTGCTAAAAGTATTGCTATGGTACTTGCCCCAGCTCCCTTTCCTATTCCTGTAACAAATATTCTCTCTTTTCCTATCATAGTATTCCCCTTTCAAGGAAATACTATCATCCAAGTAGAAAAGATTAACCCTTCTTGCAGGATAAAGGTATTTTAATGTAATAAAAAAGCCTCTTTAGAAGAGGCTCTTAACTTTCTCATATATGTCTTTACTTGTCATGCCATATTTTTCTTTTAGCTGATCAGGCTTTCCAGATTCTCCGAAGGTATCCATCTGGCCTACCATAGCCATCTTAACTGGGCAGTTTTTAACTACTACTTCTGCTACTGCAGATCCAAGTCCTCCAATTACTGAGTGCTCCTCTGCGGTAACAACTTTTCCAGTTTCCTTAGCTGCCTTAAGGATGATTTCTTCATCTAAAGGCTTAATTGTATGCATGTCTATAACCCTAGCAGAAATCCCTTCCTTTTCAAGGTCGCTTGCTGCCATCATGGCTTCGTTTACCATGATTCCTGTTGCGATGATGGTAACATCTTTTCCGTCCTTTAGAAGGTTTCCCTTGCCTAGGCTGATGTCAGCATCTTCTTCATAGAATACTGGAACTTCAGCTCTTCCAAGCCTGATGTAGCATGGGCCGTCCATTGCTACCGCCTGCTTTATTAGCTTCTTTGCGCTCACTCCATCAGATGGATTTACTACGGTCATCTTTGGAATGGTTCTCATAAGAGCTAAATCCTCGAAGGTCTGGTGAGATGCACCGTCTTCTCCTACTGTGATTCCTGCGTGAGTTGCGCAGATCTTAACGTTAGCTCCTGTATATCCAATTGAGTTTCTAATTATTTCAAAGGCTCTTCCTGCTGCAAACATTGCAAAAGTGCTGGCGCATACCACCTTGCCTGAAAGTGCAAGTCCTGCCGCTGCAGCGTATAGATCCTGCTCTGCAATTCCCATGTTGAAGAATCTTTCAGGGTATACCTTTTTAAATTCCTTTGTCATTGTTGAACCTGAAAGGTCAGCATCCATTACTACTAGGTTTTGGTTTTCACTGCCAATTTCCACTAAAGCCTGTCCGTAAGCTTTACGAGTTGCCATCTTTTCCATTACCATTCACCTCCCAGTTCTTCTACTGCTTGCTTTGCCTGCTCTTCGTTTGGCGCCTTGCCGTGCCAGCCTGGATCATCTGCCATAAATGATACCCCTTGTCCCTTGTGAGTCTTAGCGATTATTGCAGTAGGTCTTCCCTTAGTTTCCTTTGCTTCCTTGAAAGCTGCAAGGATTTCATCGAAGTTATGTCCGTCAATTACTACTACGTGCCAGCCGAAAGCCTTGAACTTTTCATCGATTGGCTTTACGGTCATAACGTCATCGTTCTTACCATCTATCTGAAGGCCGTTGTTATCCACTATTGCAACCATGTTGTCTAGGTGATAGTGGCTAGCTGACATAGCTGCTTCCCAGATTAGGCCTTCCTGGATTTCTCCATCTCCAAGAAGTGTATATATTCTTCCTGGGTTTTCATCCATCTTGTTTGCAAGTGCCATTCCTACGCATACTGCCATGCCCTGTCCTAGGGAACCTGTTGACATTTCGATGCCAGGAACGTAGTGCATATTTGGATGGCCTTGGAACTTGCTTCCCAGCTTTCTAAGGCTCATCATATCCTCTACAGGAAAGTAGCCTCTCTCTGCTAAGGCTGCATACTGAACTGGGCCTGCGTGACCTTTGGATAGGACGAACTTATCCCTTCCCTCCATCTTTGGATTAGCTGGATCAATGTTCATCTCATCAAAGTACAAAGCTGTAACTATGTCTGCTGCTGAAAGGCTTCCGCCTGGATGGCCAGAACCTGCAGCGTGTATAGCCTTGATAATATCTACTCTAACTTTTTTAGCTATTTGCTCTAATTCTTTTGTATTCATTGCATCCTCCTATGCATATATATTAAAGGTTTTCTTCCTTGATAGCAAGGGCAACCGCCATGCAAATGTCTGAAGAAATTAATCCGTATTCACCTATTACTTCTGCCATCATATCCCCAGCTTTCCCGTGGATATGTACCGCTTCTCTTACGGTAAGTCCCTGTCCTAAGAATGAAGTGATGACTCCAGTTAGAACATCACCTGAACCTGCTGTAGCCATGCCAGGATTTCCCGTATCATTTATCCAAAGCTGATCGTCTAGGACTATGGTTTCATGTCCCTTTAGGACCACCACCGCCCCTAGTTTTTCCCTTAGGGCGTAGGCCATTTCCTCTCTAGGGCCTTCTTCTACTAGCCTCTTTGCTTCTCCCATGTGAGGGGTTATTACCACCTTTGCTTTTGAGTTTTTCACCTTTGAATAAAGGTCGAACTTAGCTATGGTGTTAAGGCCATCCGCGTCTATAACTAGATACCCTTCATATTCATCTAGTATCCTAACAAGCAGGTCCTTTTCATCTGTTCCTAGTCCTGGTCCAAAGGCTATGGCATCGTAGTCTAAAGATATGTCTTTTCTATCCACACAGGTGGCTTCTGGCACAACCTCCTGAACTATCTGAAGTATGTCGTCGTTTACCGCAACCTGCACCAGGCCAGAGCCTGCTCTTAGAGCTGTCTTTGCACATAGGCAGGCTGCCCCTGCCATGCCCTTTTGGCCTGCAACGATAAGAACTTTGCCGTAGTCTCCCTTATGTGAATCTAGCTTTCTCTTTTCCATCCCTACTCCTTAGTTAAGCTGGTATGTGCCATTTTCTATGTTGATTGGCATCTTGTCTAGTGTTCCATCTGGAGCTATCAGGATTACATTTGTCTTTCCTGCCTTCTTGAAATCTCCGTGAACCATGTAGTAGCCATCAAGGTTTACTATGGACATGTCTCCAAGGCTCTCATCCTCTAGTGTAACCTGGTAGCTATCGTTTAGCTCATGCTGGTCTTCTCCAAGGATTTCAGTGCTGTATACTACTGGGTTCATTAAGGCAAGAGCGCTTACTGCAATTACTGCTACCAAGCTGACAATTAGTCCTGTCTTTCTAATCTTCTTGTCGTTAAATACAGCAAGAGGATAGATTATTAATGCAAATACGCAGAACGCACTGATCAGTAAGTACTTAGGCCAGTAGAAGCCCATCAGGCGCAGATCTCCGTAGTATGAATAAGCTGTAAGAAGGATCATTGGTAGTAGGATCAGGTAGCCCCACCATTTTTCTTTCTTCATATAGTAGCCGATAAAGCCCATAGGTAGGCATAAAACTGTCCAGATTGCCCAGTATCCATAGTATTGGAATAGGCCGAATCCCAAATCTGAGAACGGTACCTGAATTAGGTATACAAGCGGCTGACTGATAAGGAAAAATACAAAGCACTTCAGGGCTGAATCCTTGTTGGACTTACTGTTCATGATTATTAATATGCCGATAAAGATCCAGATTTCAAAGGTCTCTGTTATTGAGTGAAATGATGTTGTTGCTAGACCTGGAATTAATGCAATAACAGCTGTGATAATGCCTGCAGCCACTGCAAAGATTACCAGCTTTGTCCATGTTAAGTTAATTCCACCAAAAAGTTTTTTCATTTTATCCTCCTTAAAAGAATAGCCCCAAGATGGGACTATATTCCTAGTATTAATGATGCCATTGCAAAATATGTGATGCAGGATACCATATCCGAGATAGATGAAATTGCAGGGTTTGCAACTAGCGCAGGGTCGATCTTACAAAGCTTTGCAAGTAGCGGAATCATGCTTCCCAGCATCTTTGCAATTACAACTATGGCAAGCATAGCAACGCAAACCGTCATAGCTATAGCTACGCCCTGTCCATCCCACCAGCATATTCTGGCGAAGTTTAGTACGCTTAGGATTAGACCTATTAGAAGGCCTACTCTAAATTCTTTCCAAATTACCTTGAAGAAGTCCGCAGGCTCTACTTCATCAGTTGCAAGACCACGTATGATAAGTGTGGCTGCCTGTGAGCCTGTGTTACCGCCTGTACCCATAAGCATAGGCATGTATGCAACTAGGCAGATTACGTCTGAAAGCATGCCTTCAAACTTGTTGATAATTCCGCCTGTGATGATGTATGAAAGCATCAGGATTACAAGCCATGGAAGCCTGTTTAATGTGTGCTGCCATACGGAAATGTCCAGGTAGTCCTTGTCTGAGTTTTCAAAGTCGATAACTCCGGCCATACGCTCCATATCCTCGGTAGCCTCTTCTTCCATAACGTCTAGTACGTCATCGACAGTGATTATTCCGACTATTCTTCCCTCTTTATCTACAACTGGCATTGCGATAAAGCCGTATTTCTTGAAGTCGTCAGCTACTTCTTCTTGGTCATCATAGACATTGATTGACACGTAGTCTTCGTGCATTATGTCCATGATTCTAGTATCGTTGTTTTCTACTACCAATGTAGAAAGTGATACGATACCGATTAGCTTACGTCCTTGGTCCTTGACGTAACATGTGTATAGGGTTTCGGCATCTATGCCGTATTCTTTGATGTATTCCAAAGCTTCCCCAACGGTCATATTTTTTTGCAATGAAATATAGTCGGGAGTCATCAGGCTTCCGGCGCAGTTGTCGGGGTAATTTAAGAATGTGTTGATTAATTTTCTTTCGTTCTTTGGAGTCTTCTCTAAGATCTTATCTACAAGATTAGCGGGCAGCTCTTCTAATACGTCAATCTTATCGTCGAAGTCTAGCTCGTTAATAATGTATGTGGTTTCCTTATCAGTAATACAATCGATGATTGTAAGCTGGTCATCGGAAGGTAGATAAGAGAATACTACTACCGCAACATCCTTAGGTAAAAGTCTAAACAGAATAACGGCATCTCCTGCATCTCTATCCATTAAAATGTCTTCGAATAGCTCTGCAATATCCGCTTCGTTGTACTTAAGGATTTCATCTCGTGCTAGGAAGTATTTCTTCTCTTCTAGTAGTTCGTAGATTTTTTCTAGAGACTTCTCTGCCATTACATCAAAATCGAATTCTACTTGATTCATAGCATTCACCATCCTTTCAGTTATTCCCTTTTTTAGCAAAAGGGCACTTCGTGATGGTCACAAAAATTACTCTTTTGCAAAGATAAGGGTATCTATTCTAGTGTCTTGACTGTGATAGTCGACCGGAACATTTTCCATTATCTTTCTCCTTTCATTTTGTGTGTTCTCTAACTATATTAGTATACAACCTTTAACCCCTTTATTTCAAGCCATTTTTACAAGGTTTTTGTTCCTGAAAAAATACACAAAATGGCCTTTCCATTTCATTGACTATCAATATTCAAAGTGCTATATTGAAAGTGGCATAAATCGTTTATGTTAAAACATTATATATATGAGAAAAGAGGAGATGCAACTATGTCAAATTATGTTGAAAGAGTCATCGAAGAAACTAAGAAGAGAAATCCTGGCGAAGCTGAATTTCACCAAACAGTAGAAGAAGTATTAACTTCACTTAAGCCTGTTATTGAAAAGCACCCAGAATATGAAGAAGCTTCACTTCTTGAAAGACTTGTAGAACCTGAAAGAGGAATCTCATTCAGAGTTGTATGGGCAGATGACAACGGTAAAGTTCATGTTAACAAGGGTTACAGATACGAATTTAACTCAGCAATCGGACCTTACAAGGGCGGTTTAAGATTTGCTCCAAGCGTATATCCTGGAATCATCAAGTTCTTAGGATTCGAACAAATCTTCAAGAACAGCTTAACTGGCCTTCCTATCGGCGGTGGTAAGGGCGGTTCAGACTTCGACCCTAACGGAAAGAGCGATGCAGAAGTAATGAGATTCTGCCAAGCTTTCATGACTGAATTATATAGACACATTGGACCTTCAACAGACGTTCCTGCTGGAGACCTAGGTGTTGGCGGAAGAGAAATCGGTTACATGTATGGACAATACAAGAGAATCGTTAACAGATTTGAAGGCGTTTTAACTGGTAAGGGTATCCCTTATGGTGGCGCTTTAGGTAGAGCAGAAGCTACTGGCTTTGGTATCGTATGGTACTGCCAAGAAATGTTAAAGGCTTGTGGCGAAGATATCAAGGGTAAGAAGATTGCTATTTCAGGTTTCGGTAACGTTGCTTGGGGTACTGCAATGAAGATCACTCAACTTGGTGGTAAGTGCGTTACAATTTCAGGACCAGACGGTTACATCATCGATGAAGATGGCGTTGGAACTGAAGAAAAGTGGCAATGCATGCTTGACTTAAGAGCTTCAGGTAAGAACGTTGTTGCTCCTTACGCTGAAAGATTCCCTAACGCTAAGTTCGTTGCTGGAAAGAAGCCTTGGGAATATGCTGATGCTGATGTATATATTCCATGTGCAACTCAAAACGAAATCCAACTTGAAGATGCTAAGAAGATCGTAGCAAGCGGAACTAAGTTCGTTTGCGAAGGCGCTAACATGCCTACAACTAACGAAGCATTAGCATTCTTACAAGACAGTGGCGTTGTTGTTGGACCTGCTAAGGCTGCTAACGCTGGTGGCGTTGCTTGCTCATGTATCGAAATGGGACAAAACGCTGGTAAGACAGTATTCTCAGCTGAAGAAGTTCTTGATCAACTTCACACTATCATGGTTAACATTCATAAGGCTTGTGCAGA
>JAKSSK010000039.1 GCA_024403135.1 Clostridia bacterium | reverse complement strand
GATAGAGTATATGAAATGGGTAAGATGTTCCGTAACGAAGGTATGGACAGAAGACATAACCCTGAATTCACTAACATGGAATGCTATGCTGCTTTCCAAAACATGGAATTCACTATGGAAGTTACTGAGCAACTAGTTTACAAGGCAGCGATGCTAGTAAATGGTAGCCCAATTCTTAAGTATCAAGGTAAGGAATTCGATGTAACTCCACCTTGGAGAAGATTAAACATGGCTGATGCTATCAAGGAAATCACTGGTGTAGACTTTGCTAAGATCGCCACTGATGAGGAAGCTAGAAAGGCTGCTATCGGTCAAGGCATGGACCCTGAAGATGTAGCTGATTTATCCAGAGGTAAGATCCTAGCTGAAATGTTCGAAGAATACTGTGAAGATGTTCCTGGTTACCTAGATGGACCAGTATTCGTAGTAGGACATCCAGTAGAAGTATCTCCTCTAGCAAAGAGAGACCCTCATGATCCTAGAATCACTAGAAGATTTGAAGCATACATCAACGGTTGGGAAATAGCTAATGCGTTCTCAGAATTAAACGACCCAATCGACCAATACAATAGATTTGCTGAACAACAAAAGCAACTTGACCTTGGACTAGACGATGAAGCTCATCCAATGGACTTAGACTTCGTAAACGCTCTAGAAGTTGGTCTTCCACCTACAGGCGGATTAGGAGTAGGTATCGACAGAGTTATCATGTTAATCTGCGATGCTCCTTCAATTAGAGATATCATCCTATTCCCAACAATGAAGCCAGAAGGTAAGGAAAAGGCTGCTAAGAAGGAGTCTAGAGTTCTTGATCAAAAGAAGATTGAAATCGAACCTCTATTCGAAGAATATGTAGATTTTGAGAAGTTTGAAGAGTGCGATTTCAGAGCTGTAAAGATTAAGGAATGCACAGCAGTTCCTAAGTCAAACAAGCTATTAAGATTTGTTCTTAACGACGGAACTGGCACTGACAGAATCATCCTTTCAGGTATTCACCCTTGGTACGAACCTGAAGAACTTGTTGGAAAGACTGCAGTTGCAATCTGTAACCTTCCACCAAGAAAGATGATGGGTGAAGAATCAAACGGTATGCTTCTATCATGCATCAACAACTACGATGGTGAAGAAATGCTTAACTTCATGATCTTAGATGATGCTGTACCTGCAGGTGCAAAGGTATACTAGAATATGACAAAACAACTAAGAGCCGAGCAAATCGGCTCTTTTTTACATTGTCAATTAGAACCATCCCTTTGACAAAATGCAAAAATGTGTTACTATCTATTTGTGAGAAGTCAAAATCATAAGATTTGAGATTGCCACCCAATGTGGGTGGCACTTTTTCTAGAAAGAGGAAATATATGAAGAAGATATTATCGGTAATATTAATACTATCCATGTGCTTTACACTTACAGTGTATGCTGAAGATGTACCCCAGGAAGACAAGGTCACGTTTGGAGTAATTACAGACGTACATGTGGCAAGCGATACCTGCGTGCAGGGCAGAAGGCTGCAAAGAGACCTGGAGTGGTTACACCAAAGTGGTGCGGTTACCACAATCGTTACAGGGGATTTAACCAATCTAGGAACAAGCGCTGAGCTTAAGGCTTACGCCAAGATGAGAGATGGAGCGAGCAAGGGAGATATGCAGGTCCATGAAATAATGGGAAACCACGATAGATTCGGTAAGGAAAGTGATTTCACCAATATCACTGGTTCACCTGTAAGAGACCATTTCGTCATTAATGGCTATCACTTTATATTGGTTAGCCCAGATAACTTAAGCACGGTGGGAGTCTACGATAGCAGCAAAGCCTGGCTAGAGGAACAGCTAGAAGAAGCAGCTAAAGATTCAGATAAACCAATCTTCGTATTTGCACACCACCCAATAAAGGGAACCCTTTATGTTTCCGATGAATGGTATGGAAATCTAACCCAAGAAATGTTTAACGACTATCCACAGGTAGTACTTTTTACAGGCCATAGCCATGCACCAAACAACAATCCAAGGAGCATATGGCAGGGAGGTTTTACTGCGGTAAATGCAGGAGCCCTTTCATACTTCACCATGGAAGAAGGTTACGGTCAGGAATATCCTAACGATTCAGACTGTGCAAACCAGATCCTTCTTGTAAGCGTAGAAGGCTCCAAGGTTACAATCCAAAACCAGGATAGATTCTATGGTAAAGCCATTGAAGGACAGGCTTGGACCTTCGATGCAAATGATAAAGAACATTTCCCATACACCAGCCAGGCTAGGGAAGAGGCATCTAATGCACCAAGCTTTTCTAAGAGCGCAGAAATCAAGGTGGATAGGGGCTTAAAGGATATAGCTAAGATTAGCTTTATGCAGGCAACAGCAGGAGAAGGTGACGTGGTTCACTCATACCACATAGTTGTAGAAAACTCCAAAGGCAAGGTGGTCAAGGACATCAGAAGATGGTCCGACTATATCAAGATGCCTATGGCAGATGAAATATCCTATTCAATTTCTGGACTAAAGGAATTAAAATCATACAAGATTTATGTATATCCCGTTAATGCATATGGAAAAGAAGGCGTTCCAATTACGACCAAGGTTTCACCTCTAAAGAAGACAACCCTTTCCAAGCAGGTTACTACCACAGTTGAAACCGTCAAAGAAAGAGTGATGGGCGTCGTTGGCGAATTAGTCAAGAGGGTGCTTGCATTTGCGGATACTGCAAGAAGCGTTTTGCTGGACCTAGCAAGGTAAAGGAGGAAGTATGAACTTAAGTATTGTTATGTTTTGGCCAATTCTTTTGGCTGCATTTTCAGACATTTTTTATCAGATATGTGCAAAATCCATGCCGGCCACATTAGATCCGCTGGCAGGCCTTCCAATTACATACATGGTTGGCGCAGTAGTATCTGCCATATTGTACTTCGTAATCAACAAGGGCGGAGACATCGTCGCAGAGTGGGCAAAGGTAAACTGGACATCCTTCATCCTAGGCGTTGCTATCGTTGGCCTTGAGGTTGGCTCAATGTACATCTACAAGGTAGGCTGGCCAGTAAACACAGGATATATGGTAAAGAGCATAATCCTTGCAATTGCACTGATTGGAGTAGGCTACTTCATCTACAAGGAGAACTTCAGCTTAACAAAGGCAGCAGGCATTGCAGTCTGCCTATTTGGCCTTTATCTATTGAACAAGTAGCCACCGTATGTTACAATAATTTGGATATATTTTTATAGAAAGAAGAAATTAAAAATGCAAACTTTACTATTAAAAGAACTTTACAGACACACAAAAGATTACGCTGGCAAAGAAGTGCTAATTAAGGGCTGGGTTAGAAACAACCGTGCCTCAAACAAGTTCGGATTCATCGAACTAAACGATGGCTCATTCTTTAAGTCAGTTCAAGTTGTTTATGAGGAAGAATTCGTATCTAACTTTGAAGAAATCTCAAAGGCATATGTTGCTACAGCTCTTGGCGTTAAGGGCGTTGTAGAACTTACACCAGAAGCAAAGCAGCCTTTTGAAATAAAGGCTAGAGAGATTGAAGTATTAGGAACATCAACACCAGATTATCCACTTCAACCAAAGAGACACTCAATGGAATTCTTAAGAGAAATCGGATACTTAAGACCTAGAACTAACATGTTCAGCGCAGTATTCAGAGTAAGATCTCTAGTTGCATATTCAATCCACAAGTTCTTCCAAGAACAGGGCTTTGTATATGTTCACACTCCTGAAATCACTGCATCAGATGCAGAGGGCGCAGGTGAAATGTTCCAGGTAACTACTTTAGATTTAGATAACCTTCCAAGAACAGAGGATGGCAAGGTAGACTATAGCCAGGACTTCTTCGGAAAGAAGGCTAACCTTACTGTATCTGGACAGCTTGAGGGCGAAATCTTTGCACTAGCTCTTAGAAACATATATACATTTGGCCCTACATTCAGAGCTGAAAACTCCAACACTGCAAGACACGCATCAGAGTTCTGGATGATAGAACCTGAAATGGCATTTGCAGAGCTAGAGGATTACCTAGATGTAGCTGAAGATATGATCAAATATATCATTAACTACGTGCTTGAAGAGGCTCCTGAAGAAATGCAGTTCTTCAACAGCTTTGTAGACAAGACACTTTTAGACAGACTAAACAACATTGTAAATTCAGACTTTGGTAGAGTTACATATACAGAAGCAGTAGAGCTGCTTCAAAAGAGCGGTGAAAAATTCAACTACCCTGTAGAGTGGGGTATTGACCTTCAAACTGAACACGAAAGATACTTAACAGAAAAGATCTTCAAGAAGCCTGTATTCGTTACAGACTATCCTAAGGACATCAAGGCCTTCTATATGCGCTTGAACGACGATGGCAAGACTGTTGCTGCAGCTGACCTTCTAGTTCCAGGAGTAGGAGAAATCATCGGAGGAAGCCAGAGAGAGGAAAGACTTGAAATCCTAGAACAGAGAATGGAAGAGATGGGATTAAACAAGGAAGATTACTGGTGGTATCTAAATCTTAGAAAGTTCGGAGGCGTTAAGCACTCAGGATATGGCCTTGGATTTGAAAGAATTATCATGTACGTAACAGGAGTACAAAACATCCGTGACGTACTGCCATTCCCAAGAACACCTAAGACTTGTGAATTCTAATTTAAGGCGCATTTTTGCGCCTTTTTTAAGAGGAGAAAGATATGAAGAAATTTAGACTAGAGAAAGACTTTTTACAGCTGTTTCCAGACTCAGAGATTGGGGTATTAGTACTAAAAGGTATAGACAACCACGTAAAGGAAGAGGATAGATTTGCACCTTATCTAAGGCAGTGCGAAGAGGAATCTAAGGTATTCTTTGAAAACCCTGAATTCATTGAAAATCCAGTGATTAAGGAGTGGCGCGAAGCCTTCTATAAGTTCAAGACAAAGAAGGGTGCAAGATGCTCAATAGAGGCCCTGCTTAAGAGAGTCTCTAAGGGCGGAGAAATTGGATGTATCAATCCGCTAGTGGATATATATAACGGGGTATCACTAAAGTTTGGACTACCAATAGGCGGAGAAAACCTAGACAAGTTTGAAGGAGATATGCGCCTAACTATTGCTAAGGGCGGAGAGGCCTTCATAACCTACGGCTCAGATAAGGATGAGCCTGCCCTTGAAGGAGAGGTAATCTATAGGGATGATTACGGTGCAATCTGCAGATGCTGGAACTGGAGAGAATGCGTTAGAACCATGCTTACAGAGGATGTGACAAACGCATTCATGATCATAGAGACAGCTGAAGGGGAAAAGGACGGTAACCTAAACGCTGCGCTAGACTTCATGGCAGAAAAGGTTCAGGAAGAACTAGGCGGAACCGTTAAGAAGTTCATCGTATCAAAGGATAATCCTGAGATTGTATTAGAAGGAGGGGAAAGAGATGAAGAAGACAAGTGATGGATATGAGATTAATACCAGCGAATCACTTACAAAGGAGCTTGAAAGGGAAAGCGGTAAGGAAATGCAAAGGATTAATTCTACCGCAGGCATAACTTTCGGAAACTATGCTAGAAAGGATAAGAGCTGGAAGAATCCAATAGACTTTTTTAAACAATTGGCAAAGAAAATAGCAGAGTAAATTTACTCTGCTTACTTTTTATGAAAAGGAAATCATATATTGATAGAATTTCCTTCTATGGTTTCAAATGAAAGGGTGCGGTTGCAAACGGACACCTATGGTTTCAAATCAAGGGGTATAGTTTCAAGGCGTATTTTGCCCGGAAAAGCTGTACATCATTGAACAAGCAAACTGGGATTTGTCACGATTCACCTATGAACACTTGATAACCATTGACCTTACTGCCTTTG
>JAKSSK010000038.1 GCA_024403135.1 Clostridia bacterium | reverse complement strand
AAGGAATCCATCCTGATTATAAGGAATGTAAAGTAACTTGCGCATGTGGTAACACTTTTGTTACAAGATCAACAAAAGAAGAATTAAGACTTGACGTTTGTTCAGCTTGTCACCCATTCTTCACTGGTCAACAAAAGTTCATTAACCGTGGCGGACGTGTTGAAAAGTTCAAAAACAAGTACAACATTGGCTAATAATCAGAAGACAAACCGGAATATATATTCCGGTTTTTTTATGGAAAAATGCGCCTTCCTATGATATAATAACTAGTTAGAGTAGATATAAAAAAGGAGCAAAAAATGTTTGATAAACTTGACTTCATTTTAGAAAAATATGAGGAACTTTCACTAAAGGTTTCAGACCCTGATGTAATAAACAACCAGAAGGAATGGCAGAGATACATCAAGGAAATTTCAGAGATGGAACCTGTAGTTAAGAAATATAAGGAATACAAGAAACTTAAGGAGAGCATGGAGGAAGCGAAGGAAATGCTATCCATGGGCGATGAAGAACTTAAGGAACTTGCAAAAATGGAAATAGCAGATGCTGAGGACAGACTTCCAGGCCTTGAAGAGGAACTGAAGATTGCCCTTCTTCCAAAGGACCCTAACGACGACAGAAACGTTATCCTTGAAGTAAGAGCAGGAACAGGCGGAGAAGAAGCAGCCCTATTCGGTGCAGACCTTCTTAGAATGTATATGAGATATGCAGAAAAGAGGGGCTGGAAGATCGAGATCATGGATACCAACGAAACAGGTATCGGCGGCATCAAGGAAGCTTCAATCCTTATCAAGGGTAAGGGCGCATACTCAAGACTGAAGTATGAATCAGGCGCTCACAGAGTTCAGCGTGTACCTGAAACGGAAAGTGCAGGAAGAATTCACACATCTGCAGCAACAATCGCCGTACTTCCAGAAGTAGACGATGTTGAAGTTGAAATCAATCCTAACGACGTTAGAGTAGACGTATACAGAGCTTCCGGTAACGGTGGCCAGTGCGTAAACACCACTGACTCAGCTGTAAGACTTACTCACATTCCTACAGGACTTGTAGTTACTTGTCAGGACGAAAAGGACCAGCACAAGAACAAGGACAAGGCCTTTAAGGTTCTAAGAGCAAGACTTTACGATATGAAGCTGAAGGAACAAAACGACGCTATCTCAGCAGACAGAAAGAGCCAGGTAGGTTCTGGAGATAGAAGTGAAAGAATTAGAACATACAACTTCCCACAGGGAAGAATTTCAGACCATAGAATTGGACTTACCCTTTACAAGCTTGATAGCTTCCTAGAGGGTGACATCGATGAAGTAATCGATGCTTTAATCACTGCAGACCAAGCAGAAAAGATGAAGGAATATGGAAACTAAGATTTTTACAGACAAGCTTGAAGATATTAAGGAAGCGGCAGAGATTATCGCTTCTGGAGGACTGGTTGCCTTTCCAACAGAGACCGTGTACGGCCTAGGCGCTGATGCACTTAACGCTGAAGCGGTAGGTAAGGTATATGCGGCAAAGGGAAGACCTAGCGACAATCCTATGATCGTTCACATCTGGAACGGGACTCAGTTAAACTATTTAACCGATGAAGTTACAGAGGACATGGAGCTTTTAATGAAGGCATTTTGGCCAGGCCCTATGACCATGGTAGTTAAAAGAAAGCCAATAGTTCCCGATGTAACCACAGGAGGCCTAGATACTGTAGGCGTAAGATGCCCATCCAATGAAGTGGCAAGAAATCTGATCAGATTTTCAAGAACGCCAATTGCAGCTCCTAGCGCAAACCTATCTGGAAAGCCAAGCCCAACATCAGCTCAGCACTGTATAGACGATCTTACAGGAAGAGTCGAGGCAGTCATAAAGAGCGGAGACTGTCAGTTTGGAATAGAATCCACCGTTGTAGATATGACAGGCGAAAATCCTATGATACTTCGCCCAGGCATGATTACAAAAGAGATGATGGAGGCAGTACTTCACAAAGAAGTTTTACTTGATCCAACCCTTCTAAAGAGGCCTGACCTATTCAACAATGGCGACTTTAAGCCAAAGGCTCCAGGAATGAAGTATAAGCACTACGCCCCTGAAGCTGAGATGGTAATCTTCCAAGGTGAAAGAGAAAAGGTAAAGGAAGCAATAGAAACTGAAAAGCTTAAGGCTGAAAAGGAAGGCAAGAAGGTGGGAGTAATTGTTTACGAGGACGAATCACTAGCAGCTCATGACTTCTTTGCAAAACTTAGAGCCTTCGACAAGGAAAAGGTAGACATTATCCTAGCAGCAGCCCTTGCTGAAGAGGGAGTAGGATTTTCTGTAATGAACAGAATGTTTAAATCTGCAGGATACAATATAAAGGAGATAAAATGATAATTGCATTAGCTTCAGACCACGGCGGTTTTGAATTAAAGGAAAAGATTAAGGAGCACCTAGAGGACAGAGGTTACCAAATCATGGACCTAGGTACTAACTCAAATGACTCAGTGCACTATCCTGTATATGGCAGGCTTTGTGCAGAGACAGTAGCATCAGGTGAAGCAGACCTTGGAGTAGTATGCTGCGGCACAGGAATAGGTATTTCCATTGCAGCAAACAAGGTTAAGGGCATTAGATGCGGGCTGTGCACATCAGTTGAGATGGCTCACCTAACTAAGCAGCACAACAATGCCAACATGATAGCTCTTGGTGGAAGAACCACAGACGAAAATCTTGCCATCCAAATCGTAGACGAATGGCTTGACACAGAGTTTGAAGGGGGCAGACACCAGACAAGGGTGGACATGCTGGACGAAATGTAGTCTTTAATTATTAATTTTATATAGAATATAAAGATAAGGAGAAAAAAGAAAATGGGAAAAGTATACGTATTTGATCATCCACTAATTCAACACAAGGTTACAATGATGAGAAAGACTGACACAGTTGGTAAGGAATTCAGAGAACTTGCTAAGGAAGTAGTTACATTAATGGGCTACGAAGCAACAAGAAACCTTCCACTAATGGATGTTGAAATTGAAACACCAATCTGCAAGACTACTCAAAAGATGTTAAAGGGCGAAGATATCGCTATCGTTCCTATCCTAAGAGCAGGACTTGGATTTGTTGATGGAATGTTATCACTATATCCAAATGCAAAGGTTGGCCACGTTGGACTATATAGAGATCCTGATACTCACATGCCAGTAGAATACTACTGCAAGCTTCCAACAGACATAGATCAAAGAATGATCTTTGTTGTAGACCCTATGCTTGCAACAGGCGGAAGTGCAATCGATGCTATCAACTCAATTAAGACTAGAGGCGGCAAGAACATCGCTTTCATGTGCTTAATCGCAGCACCAGAAGGTATCGAAGCACTACAAAAGGCTCATCCAGATGTAGACATCTACATTGCAGCTAAGGATGAAAAGTTAAACGAAAACGCTTACATCGTTCCTGGCCTAGGAGATGCTGGCGATAGATTATTCGGTACAAAATAATTTTTAGGAGAAGAAAATGAAATTTGACCTTATACCAGATAGCGTAAGCCATTTCGATAACGCTTACGATGTTCTAAAAGAAAGAGGATTTATTGAACAATCCACAGATGAAGATAAGATTAGAGAGCTTCTGCAAAACGAAAAGGTAAAGTTCTATATCGGCTTTGACCCAACTGCAGACTGTCTTCACGTAGGCCACTTCATGCAGGTTATCATCATGATGTACATGCAGAAGTTCGGTCACACACCTGTAGTTCTAATCGGTGGAGGTACAGGAATGGTAGGAGACCCATCAGGCAGAACTGATATGCGTCAGATCATGTCAGTTGAAACCATCGAGCACAACTGTCAGCAGTTCAAGAAACTGTTTGACCAGTTCCTTGACTTCGACGATGAATGGGAATACACAGGAAACGAGGGAGTATACACTCCAGGTAAGCAAAACAGGGAGCCTCTTCCTGGTAAGGCAATTGCGGTAAACAATGCAAGATGGCTAAGACCTCTAAACTATATCGACACACTTAGAGAAATCGGTTCTCTTTTCAATGTAAACACTATGCTAAGAGCTGAATGCTTCAAGCAGAGAATGGAAAGGGAAGGCGGACTTACTCTATTCGAACTAAACTATATGCTGATGCAGAGCTATGACTTCATGGTTATGGCTAGAGACTTTGACGTTAAGATTCAGTTCGGTGGAAACGACCAGTGGTCCAACATCATCGGTGGCGTAGATCTAACTAGAAAGAAGACTGGCAAGGAAGTTTACGGCATGACATTCTCTCTTCTAACCAACTCAGAAGGTAAGAAGATGGGTAAGACTGCTAAGGGCGCTCTATGGCTAAATGCAGAAAAGACTAGCCCTTACGAATTCTACCAATACTGGAGAAACGTAGGAGACGCTGATGTAAACAAGTGCCTGAGAATGCTTACATTCCTTCCAATGGACGAGGTTGAAAGACTATCTGCTCTTGAGGGAGCTGAGATAAACAAGGCTAAGGAGATCCTAGCGTTTGAAGTTACTAAGCTTGTTCACGGTGAAGAAGAAGCAGCTAAGGCTCAGGAAGCAGCAAGAGCAGCTTTCGGTCAAGGCGGTGCTGGTATGGCTAACATTCCAACAGCTAAGATGGAAAGATCAAAGTTTGAGGGAGAAGGCATTGGCCTAGTTTCACTTATCAAGGAACTTGGACTTGTTCCATCAAACGGTGAAGGCTTTAGAACTATCGAGCAGGGTGGCTTAAAGCTTAACGGTGAAAAGGTAGAGGATAAGAAACTTCAGGTTACATTAGACCTATTCGATGAAGAGGGAAAACTTCTAATCCAAAAGGGTAAGAAGAAATTCCAGATGGTTGAATTAGATTAATTTAAGGCCCTTCCATGAAGGGCTTTTTTAAGAGGTAAGTTATGTTATTAGATTTTAAGAACCTAAAGAGCGAAAGATTAAATAATTTTAAGGGCGGAGAAAAATACGTGGATGCTGTAATGCACGTGGACGAGGATAACCGCATCATGTATGGAGCCCTTCCACCAGGTGGTTCTATTGGTCTACACACTCATGAAGGAACCAGCGAAGCCATCTATGTAATCAAGGGAAATTTAAAGGCCCTTTACGATGGCAAGGAGGAGTATCTATCTGAGGGAATGTGCCACTACTGTGAAAAGGGACATACGCACACAATACTAAATGAAAGCGCAGAAGATGCTCAATATTTTGCTGTAATTCCTAATCACAAATAAATTTGAAAAAACTGTTGATTTTTCAACGGTTAGGAAGTATAATTATCTAGTGCCACTAGGCATTAGGGGTGCAGAATGGTTACCGTTCGTGACCCCGAACTAATAAGATTTAGTATATCGAAAACGATTTTCTATGGCGAGCCACAAGTTATAGTGATAGCCGAATGAGAATCCAAGTAGACAAAGCCGAACCAAATTCAATGAATTCTAGTAGGCGGAAAGGAAGAGAAAAGATGAACAAATGTTACATCGCAAAACCTGCAGAAGTAGAACATAAGTGGTATGTTATCGATGCAGAAGGAAAGACTCTAGGTAGACTTGCTTCACAAGTAGCAATGGTACTAAGAGGAAAGAACAAACCTATTTACACTCCACACGTAGACTGTGGCGACTATGTAATCGTAATCAACGCAGAAAAGGTTGCAGTTACTGGTAAGAAGAGAAAAGAAAAAATCTACAAGAGACACACTGGTTATCCAGGTGGCTTAAGAGAATTATCTTTCGAAGAATTACAAGCTAAAAAGCCAGAAGAAATCATCAAGCACGCTGTTAAAGGTATGCTACCTGATGGAAAGCTTGGAAGACAAATGTTCAAAAAGTTAAAAGTTTATGCAGGCCCTGAACATGCACATGCAGCTCAAAAGCCAGAAACTTTAGAATTCTAGGAAAGGGAGGAATAACAAATGGCAAAGTTACAATATCAAGGAACAGGCAGAAGAAAATCTTCAGTTGCTAGAGTTAGACTAATCCCTGGAACTGGAAAGATCACTGTCAACAAGAAACCATTAGAAGAATATTTCGGAATGGAAATCGT
>JAKSSK010000037.1 GCA_024403135.1 Clostridia bacterium | reverse complement strand
TCTGCAAGCATCCAGCGTCAGACTTTTATAGAGTAGGTTAATTAAAAAACTTTTTAACTAAACCGCTATGAGATGACAGCTCTAGCGGTTTTTTCTTTTACACGCAATCACTAAAGATGCAACAGCCATAAGGGCTATAAACAATTCGTAATTCGTCATGTAATCACCTCCTTTAATCGCCGAGGCGATAAAGGAGGTCAGATTTCACCGCCATGATAGCTCCTAAAGATAATATAATATAAAACAAACATATGTCCTACCATAATATATATTTTGGGGATTAAACAACATCCGATTTTCCCCTAACTCCATATAGGCGAAAATAGTTGCAAGCGGTGCATAAATACTCACAAATTGTAATAAATTATGCGAAATTTTATAAAAATTCAAAAATAGGTGTAGGTGTTTATATACAAATGTATCTTAACTATAAATATTCCTAATTCTATTGAAAAATATTGTGAATAGAGATACAATAAGATGTAAACGTGTCGACTTTATTCAACAAAAAAGAGAATGGAGTAATATGCAAAGTTTTAAGGTTCTAAATTATAAATATCTCATACTTGCAGCAGTAGACGCAATCTGCGTATTTTTAGCTGAAATTTTAGCATTAGGATTGAGGTTTGACTTCGAAAATATCCCAGCAGAAATATATAGCCGTATGCTAAGCTGGGTTGCGGTAGACATAGCCATTTTCATACTAATCTTCTTTCTACGAGGGCTTTACAGATCTTCGCTAGCTCTAATGAATTTCAACGACCTGATATATATTTTAGGAGCGGTGGGCGTATCCACCCTTCTTGTAGCTTTCTATCATTACGTTTCCCAAATCGGCATGCCGAGATCCTTCTATTTCCTTCTATTCGGTGTAGAACTTGTTCTTTGCATCGCGGTTAGAGTTGGCGTAAAGAGGTACTTCTACTTCAGAGGCACCCTAAACAGAAGAAAGCAGGGCCGAAAGGTTATGATAGTCGGAGCCGGCTCCGGTGCAGACCTACTTCTTAGGGAAATCGAAAGAGACAAAGACTATAACTACAATGTAGTTGCCTTGATAGATGATAACGATGCCCTTTGGAATACAAAGTTAAGACATATTAGAATATATGGAGGAAGAGACAGCATTGCTAAAGTGGCAGCAGAGTGCCAGGCCGAAGAAATAGTAATTGCTATTCCTTCCCTAGATAGAAAACAGAGAAATGAACTGATTGCAATCTGTAACAAAACAGGCTGCGTCGTAAAGATACTTCCAGAGGTTGCAAAGTCCTTGACGGGCCAGATGAAAAGTTCCATAAGAGACGTTTCCATCGAAGACCTCATAGGAAGAGGCAATATCGAGATTAACCAGGATGAGGTGAAGAACTTCATCAAGGGCAAGAGAGTTCTGGTAACAGGCGGAGGCGGCTCCATCGGATCTGAACTTGTGAGACAGATTACGGATGCAGAGCCTGAGAAAGTGGTAATCTTCGATATATATGAAAACAACGCTTACGCCATCCAACAGGAACTGATTAGAAAGGGCCTGGGTGAAAACATAGAGACTTTGATAGGATCGGTAAGAGATAAGGTAAGACTTGAGGAAGTCTTCCAGGAATTTAAGCCTCAGATGGTATTCCATGCGGCGGCTCATAAACACGTGCCCCTTATGGAAGATTCGCCTAAAGAAGCGATTAAGAACAACTGCATGGGAACAAATAACATGGCAGAACTTTCAGACAAGTACGGCGTAGAAAGATTTGTTCTAATAAGTACAGATAAGGCGGTTAGACCTACCAACGTGATGGGAGCGTCAAAGAGAATCTGCGAGATGATAATCCAGACTTGGGATAAGAAGTCCAAGACAGAGTTCGTAGCGGTTAGATTCGGTAACGTGCTAGGCTCTAACGGCTCGGTGGTTCCGCTTTTCTTAGAGCAGATAGAAAAGGGCGGACCTGTCACCGTAACCCATAAAGAGATAACAAGATTCTTTATGACAATACCGGAAGCCGTATCTCTGGTGCTTCAAGCCAGCTACTACGCAGAAGGCGGCGAAATCTTTGTGCTGGACATGGGAGAGCCGGTTAAGATATATCAGCTTGCCGAAACGCTGATCAGACTGAAAGGACTGATTCCAGATAAGGACATAAAGATAGAAGTAACAGGTCTAAGACCTGGAGAAAAGCTTTACGAAGAACTCCTAATGGATGAAGAGGGACTTCAGGATACAGCAAACAGCAGAATCAAGATTGGAAAACCTATTGATATTGCGACTGACTTTGAAGAAAAGCTAGCAGAAATCGTAAGGGACTCTTACGAGGAGGATATAGACATCGTAGAAAAGATATTGGACATTTGCCCGACATATAGTCCAAACAATAATTAAAGGTGAAAAAAGAATGATTGACGAAAGAACTCAAGAAAAAAATCAGGGTTATGTAAACAACCTGAACCTAGAGAATGTAGAAGTTGCTGATGATAAGACCGTTGAAATTGACCTGGTTCAGTTATTCAACTACTTCTTGACCAATTGGAAGATAATCGTTGTGGCCTTGCTAATAGGCGCACTAATAGGCTTTGGCTATCAGCAGATATTCGTTGGAACTACATACACATCGGACGCATCCATATTCGTAATGGATAACGAAAAGAGCATCGATGTAACGGATCTGTCGATTTCCAACGAGCTATCAGTTGACTATCAGAAGATACTGGTATCTAGAAAGACCTTAAAGGATGTCATAGCCGATGTGGGCATCGGAATGACCTACAAAGACCTGAAGGAAATGGTTAAGATAACTCAGGACGAGGACTCCCACATCATTAATATCGCTGTTACCACCAGCGACAGGGAGATATCCCGAAGGCTAGCTGACTCAATGATGAGAATCGGTTCAAAGCGAATCCAGCAGGTAACAGCAGGCGGAGATCCTACGGTAGTAGATTATGCGACCAGAGATGCCGTAGTAACAGTAAAGAACGGATACAGGAGGGACCCTGCAATCGGTGGACTTCTTGGTGCATTCCTGGCGATGCTCATGCTGTTAATTCAGTTCTTGATGGATAAGACTTTTAAGAGCGAAGACGAAATCGTGGAGACTTTAAAGAGACCGGTTATCGCCGGAGTTCCATATTACGGCAGCAATAGAAATCTAGTTACTACAAAGCTGAACTACTACGAAAAGGAAGCGTTTAATACCCTATACGGTAACATTAACCTGTCGGGTGTTGAGAATAGAATTATTTCGGTAACATCTTCTAACGAAAACGAAGGTAAGTCTTCGCTATCGTTTAAACTTGCAGAGATCATCACAGACTATGGAAAGAAGGTATGCTATATCGATGCAGATATGAGAAATTCCGATTTCTACACCCTATATGGAATCCGCAAGGAAGAAAATATGGGCCTTTCAGGACTTCTTTCAGGACAAGCGGAGGCTAAGGATGTAATCATCTACGATGAGAACAACGAAAGACTTTCAGTCATCCCTGCAGGCAAGAACCCACCAAACCCAACAGCCCTTATCTCCAGCAGAAGGTTTAAGGCACTTTTAAAGGCCCTTAGGGAATATTACGACTATGTGATTATCGATACACCGCCTATCAATGCGGTAATCGATGGTGTATTTATCTCCAAGATGTGCGACGGAACAGTGCTGGTAATTGAAGGGGCAACTACAGATAGCCGCGATGCTGTAAGAGCTATGGCAGATTTAAACATGTCAAATGTTAACGTACTTGGTATTGTAGTAAACAAGCTTGGTATGAGAAGGAAGTACGGCTACGGTTATGGTTATGGCTACGGCTACGGTTACGGCTACGGCAAGAAGTATGGAAGAAAATACGGAAAGAAGGGCTATGGCAATAGTGTCTATGGCTATGGCAAGAAATATGGCTATGGTTATGGTTATGGCTATGGTAAAAAGGAAATAGATGAGCAAGGACAGTCACAAGAAAAGTAAATACAGGCATATAAAGCATAAGGTCAAGAAAAGGCTATATAAGTTCTCGTTCTTTCGCAATATGCATAAGAATAAGGCATATAAGCGGGTGGTTGTCGCCATATTTGTTCTGATGCTTCTACTGGTAGGCTTCTTGATTTTCAAGAGCCAGGCCGACTTTAATAAGTACGATGTCAGCACATATATCACAGGAAGCGAAGATTTTGACTTAGAAGACTATGAGTACGATAGCAATATAGTCAATGTCCTTTTGATAGGTATCGACTCTAAAGGTGCCATGAGTACCAGCGCCACCTTCGGCGATCAGGCGAGAGCCGATAACATTGAGCTTATCAGCTTTAACACTCACGATAAGACGGTAAAGATACTTCCCATATCGAGAGACACCATGACGGACATTATGCAGTATTCGGCTAGTGGCTATGAGATGGGAAGGATTAAAACTCACCTGGGTTTTGCCTTTACTTACGGAAACGGCGGAAATGAATCAAGTATGAACGTATGTGATGCGGTATCAAACTTGCTTTACGGTACCAATGTCTATAGGTATGTGACTACCAATATAGACAGCATCGGTTATGCCAACGATTTAATCGGGGGAGTTACAGTTGAAGTTCCAAATAACGATCTGGCTAGAAAGTATTCTTTCATGACTAAGGGAAACAAGGTTAAACTGGATGATTCAAACGTTGCCGACTTTCTTAGATTTAGACTTAACACAGACGGATCGAACAATGGGCGTATGGAAAGACAGGTTGCCTTTCTTCAGGCCTATGTCCAGAAGCTTGAAACCATGTCTCACGACGATTACGTTTCCATGTGGAATAAGCTGAGTTCTGATACCAGCAAGATCAAGACAAACATGGATAAGAAGATGTTTATGAGCTTGATTGGAAATTTGAAGGAATATACATATGATCCTGACAGGGATAATTTAAAGATAATTGGTGAAAACGATGTTGAGGATGGATATGACGTGTTCTATCCAGACCAGGATGCACTTAAACAGTTAGTTATAGATAATTACTTCAGAAGGAAGTAGGAGGATATGATGAACAGAAAATCAGCTTTTAAAACATTGGTGGCTATTACACTGATTTCAGCGATGGTGCTGACGGCCACATTTACAGTTTTAGCAAAGAGCAGTATCAACGATAATAGCAACAAACCGGTAGTTCCAAACAGCGGTGTGTGGACTCCGTCGGGTTTTGAACAGGATGAAAACTGGCAAGGAATTGTATCTGTTGACGTAGATCCAAGTAAATACGAGGATAAGAAAGTTGCCAAGGTTGTTACAGAGATAAACAACGGTGCTAGCACTAAGCTGGTTGACTTACCTGGGGCAACAGAGCAGACGGGAGCTAAGGCAAATCCGGAAACTTTTCCTACCACTATGGACTTTGATGTGGATCTTAGAATGTATGATAGAATTACAGACTTCTATGAGCTTAAGGAATTCGGCAAAGATATTAAGCCTGGTGAGGTTTCAATTAGGATTCCATCTATCGTGGGCATGAAGGGTTCCGACCTTATGATCATAATATTTGATGCGAAGACGGGTGAAATGTATCTGGTTCCACCTACTGATTTTAATTCGGAGCTTGGACTCATCACGGTTGATTTACCTTGTACCGGCCCTTATTGCGTGGCACATAAGATTCCAATCGTAGTTAGAAACGTGGATCCTGATAAGTATCCTAATGCAATTTTGGCTGAGCAGATCAGAAGCCTTCCAGATGACAAGATTATTGAATGCAGGGATTTCTTAGAAGCAACAGGCGTAAAGGATCTGGAAAAGTTGGAAGTTGCAAAGGATGTATTTATCGATCCAGACGATTACTCGGCTGCAATCGCATTATCGGACGTTGCTGTTAGAGTCGGCAGAGATGACTTCGACTACAATTTGAGCAGCAGATTTAAGGCTAACCTTTTCAGGGGTAATGATAAGGTTGACTGGGAAAGAATCTTAGACTATGGAAATGCAAAATATGATAAAAAGGCAATCTTAGCTGACGATAAGGAACTGATCAAACAGGATCCTATCAAGCTAAATAAGTGCTTTATCTATCACATAGATGCTGCAACTCATGAAGTCAGCATAATCTATGAACCAACCGTACTATGGGACACTTATGGACATATCATCGAAACTAAGATGGAAGATGTATCAAGGGATGCACTTCAGTACTTTGATGTTGACGATATCGATCCGCAAAATGATAAGGATACCAGACTGAAGGTTGAAAAGGACGCTGATAAGGATACATCTTTCCTAGCACAATCGGTATATGCTGCTGGAGATGAAGAATACAAAGAATCAGCTATGGATGAGGACGATGTATGCATGATAATGCAAGGTGACAGATATCTGGGAATGGGACCATTCTTACTGTTTATGCCAAAGCATAGTTGGAGTTTCCCTTGGTGGATACT
>JAKSSK010000036.1 GCA_024403135.1 Clostridia bacterium | reverse complement strand
ACGCTGACAGACAAGGTGGATATACAAGAATTCTTAAGTTAGGACCTCGTCAAGGGGACACTGCAGAAGCAGTATTCTTAGAATTAGTATAAAAAAGGGACGGTTCTTTTTTCTCAAAAAAAGAACCGTCATTTTTATTTAAAAATATGAAAAAGGGACGGTTCTTTTTTCTCAAAAAAAAAGAACCGTCCCTTTTTATTGCATAATTACGGATGGAACTAAAGGCCCATCTATGGTAAAATTAGGGTATAAGGAGAGGCATATGTATCTAGATAATTTAAACGAAAAACAGAGGGAGGCAGCTACATATATAACTGGTCCACTTCTAATTTTAGCAGGAGCAGGATCAGGTAAAACTAGCACCATGACCCATAGAATTGCATATCTAGTTAACCAGGGAATTAGCCCATATGAAATCCTAGCTGTAACCTTCACCAACAAGGCTGCAGGCGAGATGAGGGATAGGGTTGAGGCTCTAATTGGCCCTGCACCTGGAATGTGGGTAATTACCTTCCACAGCATGTGCCTTAGAATGCTTAGAAGCCACGCTGACCTTCTGGGATACGAAAGTAACTTCGTAGTATACGATTCCCAGGATCAGAAGACGGTGGTTAAGAATATATTAAAGGAAATGAAGGTGGAGGATAAAAAGCTAACACCTGCATATTTTCTTGCTGCAATTTCAAAGAACAAGGAAAAGGCTATCCTGCCAGATAAGGTATGGGGAGAGGATCCTCTTACCAAGATGGTGAGAAAGGTATATACCCAGTACGATAAAACCTTAAGGAAGAACAACGCCATGGACTTTGACGATCTTCTTTTAAACGCATACTTCCTTTTAAAGAAGAACCCAGACGTTTTAGCAAAGTACCAGGATAGGTTTAAGTACATCATGGTAGACGAGTACCAGGATACCAACCACATTCAGTACGAGCTAGTTAAGATGCTGGCTGAAAACCATAGAAACATCTGCGTAGTAGGAGACGACGACCAGTGCATATATGAGTGGCGTGGGGCAGACATCAGAAATATCCTGGACTTTGAAAAGGACTTTAAGGAAGCCAAGGTGGTAAAGCTGGAGCAAAACTACCGCTCCACATCAAACATCATCGAGGCGGCTCACTCAGTAATTAAGAACAACAAGGGAAGAAAGAGCAAGAAACTTTGGACCGAAAAAGAGGCTGGCCAAAAGATTTCCTACCAGGTTCTAGATAACGAAAAGGAAGAGGCTAGATACATAGCTAATCAGATAGATACCCTAGTTAGAGGCGGAAAGAAGTATAACGACTTTGCCATTCTTTACAGGGTAAACGCCCAGTCCCAGGCCCTTGAAAAAGGCCTAGCCCTTATGGATATTCCATACAGGGTTCTTGCAGGACTTAGGTTCTACGATAGAAAGGAAGTTAAGGATGCACTAGCATACATGAGGCTAGTTACAAATCCGAAGGACGACCTATCCCTTGAAAGGGTAATAAACGTACCTAAGAGGGGAATTGGATCTACCACCGTAGCAAAGCTAAAGACATTAGCAATGGTGGAAGAAATTAGCCTCTTTGAAACCTTAGATCAGGTGGAAAAGGCAGCAGACTTTGCGGAGCTAATAACTTCACTCCAAAAGGAAAAGGATAACCTTAAGGTATCCGATGTGTACGATATCATCCTAAAGAAGTCGGGATATATGCAGAGCCTAATAGATGAAAACACCGTAGAGGCTCAGTCAAGGATAGAAAACCTTTTAGAGTTCAAATCGGTAATTTACGATTACGAAAAGGAAAATCCAGAGATAACAATAGATGAGTTCATGGAAAGCGTATCCCTAATAGCTGAGGTGGATAACCACGATCCATCGGAGGATGCGGTTACCCTGATGACCCTTCACTCAGCAAAGGGCTTAGAGTTTCCTGTGGTATTTATGCCAGGAATGGAATTTGGCCTTTTCCCAGGAGTGCGCGCCTTTGAAGATGTGGACGGCATTGAAGAAGAGAGAAGACTTTGCTACGTAGGAATGACTAGAGCAAAGGAAAGACTTTTCATGTCGGGAGCTAGAATGAGGATGCTTTACGGCAGGACCGACTTTACTAGACCATCCAATTTCATGGAGGAGATAGACCCTCACTTCCTGGAGGGAGATAGCGTATTTAGACCAAAACCTACAAACAGGATAGGCATAGATACAGGTTCCATGGATGGATATTCAGCTAGTCCATTTAAACCTTTCGATCCACTTAGATACGCCAAGAAGGAAGTGGAAGAAGTAAAGGACGAGATAAACGAAGGGGACATGGTCACCCACAGCAAGTTTGGAAAGGGCGTAGTCCTATCAAACAATGGAAAGATCATGGAAGTAGATTTTGAAAAGGTGGGAGTTAAGAAGCTTGCAGTAGGCTTTGCACCACTAAAGAAGATTTGAGGTTCTTATGGAAAGAATGAAAGAGCTAATAGACATACTTAACCAAGCTTCCAAGGCATACTACCAGGACGCTAGTGAGATAATGTCTAATTATGAATACGATAAGCTTTATGACGAATTGCTTGCCCTAGAAAAGGAAACAGGTATAGTCCTTGCTTCAAGCCCTACCCAGAACGTAGGATACCAGATCCTTTCTCAGCTACCTAAGGAAGCTCATCCATCCAAGATGCTTTCCCTAGATAAGACTAAGGAAAGGGATGTGCTTCGTGACTGGCTAAAGGATGAAGAGGGAATATTATCCTGGAAGCTAGACGGCCTTACCATCGTTTTAACCTATGAAGAGGGAAGGCTGGTAAAAGGCCTTACCAGAGGTAACGGCGAGATAGGTGAAGTGATCACTCCTAACGTAAAGAACTTTAGCAACGTTCCTCTTACAGTGCCTTTTAAGGGAAGGCTTGTGCTTAGAGGTGAAGCAATTATCACATACTCAGACTTTGAAAAGATAAACGATGAGCTTGGATTAGATGCAAAGTACAAGAACCCTAGAAACCTTTGCTCAGGTTCAGTAAGGCAGCTTAACCCTGAGGTTACAAGAAAGAGAAATGTACACTTCATCGCCTTCACACTGGTTGAAAGCGAAGGAAGGGAATTTAAGACTAGAAAAGAGCAGCTAGATTTCTTAAAGAGTCAGGGCTTTGATGTGGTAGAAGGAAAGCTGGTAAATAGGGATAACATTCTTGATGAGATAAACTGGTTCAGCGAAAAGATTGAGCAAAACGATTTCCCATCAGATGGCCTAGTTTTAACATATGACGATATAGCCTACGGAAGGAGCCTGGGCACTACAGCCAAGTTTCCAAGGGATGCCATAGCCTTCAAGTGGAAGGACGAGATGGCAAAGACCACACTAAGGGAAATAGAGTGGAGTCCATCAAGGACAGGACTTATCAATCCTGTAGCCATCTTCGATCCGGTGGAACTTGAAGGGACTACGGTGACAAGGGCTAGCGTTCACAACATCAGCGTAATGGAAGGCCTTAAGCTTGGCATTGGAGATACCATCACCGTGTACAAGGCCAATATGATCATCCCTCAGATTGAGGAAAATCTAACCTGCTCAGGAAAGGTTAATATACCTTCTGTTTGTCCTGTATGCGGAGAGAAGACTGTACTTAAAAACGAAAACGGCGTTAAGACACTTGTATGTCCAAATGAGGGATGCCCTGCAAAGGATATTAAGCTTTTCACCTTGTTCGTATCAAGGGACGCTTTAAATATTGACGGACTATCTGAAGCAACACTAGAGAAGTTCATAGAGAAAGGCTTTTTAAAGGAGCTTCCTGACCTATTCAAACTGGATAGATTCAAGGATGAGATAGTAAACATGGAGGGCTTCGGGGAGAAATCCTACACCAACCTAATTAGTGCCTTGCGAGAGGCCAAAAATACGGTCCCTGAGAGACTTTTATACGGTTTAGGTATAACGGGAATAGGCAAGGCCAACGCCCGTCTAATCGCAGGATATTGCCACAATAGGTGGGACAAGATTGAAAGCCTAACTAGAGAAGAACTCCTTGAGATAGAGGGAGTAGGCGAAATCCTAGCAGATAGCTTCTTAGAGTACTTCAAAGAGAAGAAGGACCTGGTTCATAAGATTCTAGATGAGATAAACCTAGATGAAAGTGAAGAGGAAAAAGAGGACACCTTAGCTGGCATGACCTTTGTAATCACTGGAAGCTTAAACCACTATGAAAACAGAGATCAGCTAAAGGAGGAGTTAGAGCGTAAGGGGGCAAAGGTTGCTTCATCGGTAAGCGCTAAGACCACCTACCTAGTAAACAACGACATACTATCCACCTCTGGAAAGAATAAAAAAGCTAAGGAGCTTGGCATTGAAATAATATCTGAAGACACCCTTATGGATATGCTAGGCAATTGACTTTAACCTTAAAAAAACATATAATATTAACGGCGAGGATCGCCTTTAGAAAGCTTCGCCCGGCATGGTTTGGGTCCTGCGCAATAGGACGCCGTGAACCTTGTCAGGTCCGGAAGGAAGCAGCAATAAGCGGAAGCTCTTATGTGCCGCAGATTAGCCTTCTCCTACGCTAAGCGGAGCTTTCTAAGGGCGATTTCTCATTATGAAAGGAAAAGAAATGTACACTGCACTTTACAGGAAGGAAAGACCTGAGGTCTTCTCCGAAATACTTGGACAAGAGCATATTGTAAAGATACTGAAGAACCAGCTTCTAACTGGCACGGTTTCTCACGCCTATCTTTTCTGCGGTACTCGTGGAACAGGTAAGACCACCACAGCTAGAATCTTGGCTAAGGCGGTAAACTGCGTAGATCCTGTCACAGGACCTTGCGGCAAGTGCGAAAGCTGCATGGCCATAAAAGAGGGCAGGTTCATGGATGTTATCGAGATAGACGCTGCATCAAACAATGGCGTTGAAAACATTCGTGAGATCAACGAAAGCGTAAAGTATCCTCCACAAGTAGGCCGTAAGAAGGTGTACATCATAGACGAGGTTCACATGCTTTCCCAGGGAGCTTTCAATGCGCTTTTAAAGACATTGGAAGAACCACCTGAATACGTAATGTTCATCCTTGCTACCACTGAGCCTGAGAAGCTTCCTCAGACCATCCTTTCAAGATGCATGAGGCTGGACTTTAAGAGGGTTCCAGAATCTGTAATCATAGAAGGCATGAGAAAGATTGTCAGCGAAAGAGGCGTGGAGATTACAGAGGACGGCCTAAAGCTTTTAGCAAGCAATGCAGATGGCTCTGTAAGAGATGGACTAAGCATCTTAGACCAGTGTCTATCCAGCGGAGAAAAGAAGATAGATAGAGACCTTATCCTGGAGTTCTTAGGAACTGTGGGAGACGAGTTTTTCATAGACCTAGCGGACAAGGTAAGCCTTGGAGATATTTCAGGCGCCTTGCTATTACTTAACCAGGTAATATGTGAAGGTAAGGATGTAAAGCAGCTGATGAAGGACTTAAACAGCCACTACAGAAACCTGCTTATCACTAAATATGTAAAGGATGCTGAGGGCATGCTTAACATGTCCAGTGAAAACCTTGAAAAGCTAAAGGAGCAATCAGCTCAGATCACCTTAGAGGAGATAGATAGGGCAATAGTTATCCTTTCAAGAACCATAAACGAGGCTAGATGGTCAACTCAGCCTAGAATACTTCTAGAGATGGCCCTAGTTGAGATAGCTCAGGAAAGAGCAGTTGAAGTACCTGTTGTGGTTAAAAAGAATGAAAGACCGGTAAAGAAGGAAACTAACCTGGGCGATACTTGGCAAAGGCTCTTTGAAAAGTGTGAAGAGGTGCAGAAAAGCTTTAATATCATCCGCAGCCAGGCAAGGTTAGTTGAGGTAGATAAAGATAAGTTTAAGATAGCGGTGGATACCCAAATAGCTGAAAGGATGCTTGAAGAAAGCCGCCAACTTGTAGAGGAAACCATGAAGGAACTTACAGGTGCAGGCAGAATGCTAATCCAAAAGGCTGAGACTAAAATACAGGAAGAAAAAGATGACCTAGCACAGCAGGTAAGCAAGATGCTGGGAATAGACGTTGAGATGAAATAAGGAGAAGAGTATGGGCAGAGGAATGAAGGCCGGAAAGAAGAAAAGTCCTTCTGGCGGTCAAAATATGCAAAAGCAACTTCAGCAGGTTCAAGCTATGCAAAGACAGATGGAAGTAATGCAGGCTGAACTTGAGGAAAAGGAATTTGAAACTACTGCAGGCGGCGGTGCTGTCAAGGTAGTTATGAACGGCAAGAAGGAGATCACATCTTTACAGCTTAAGGAAGAGATTGTAGATCCAGAAGATATTGAAATGTTACAAGACCTGGTTATGGCTGCAGTAAACGAAGCTATCCGCCAGGTAGATGAAGTATCTAACAGTGAAATGGGCAAGCTAACAGGAGGCCTAAACATCCCAGGACTAATCTAATGAAGAACAATTATCCAAAGCCACTTAAAAAGTTAATAGGGGAACTATCTAAGCTTCCAGGCGTTGGAAACAAAAGCGCTCAAAGGTTAGCATTCCACATCTTATCACTTTCGGATGAAGAGGCAAATGCACTGGCAGGCTCTATTTCCTATGCCAAGGCTAATATGCGTAAGTGCAAGGTCTGCGGTAATCTAACAGACCAGGACCCATGCGCAATCTGCTCTGATCCTAAGAGGAGAAGGGATGTTATCTGCGTAGTTGAAAGCCCTAGCGGCGTTACTGCTATGGAGGGCATGGAAGAGTTTAACGGCCTATACCACGTTTTAAATGGAACCATCAATCCAATTGAGGGACGTGGACCTGAGGATATTAACATCAGGCAGCTTATCGTTCGCCTTCAGGAGGAGGACGTTAAGGAGGTAATCCTTGCAACCAATCCAACCATTGAAGGTGAAGCCACAGCAATGTACATAGCAAGGCTTTTAAAACCATCTGGAATAAAGATTACTAGAATAGCTTATGGAATGCCTACAGGAGGCGACCTGGAGTACACCGATGAGGTTACCCTGTTTAAAGCTATGGAAGGTAGAAGAGAAATTTAAGAAAGCACCCTTA
>JAKSSK010000035.1 GCA_024403135.1 Clostridia bacterium | reverse complement strand
TTAACTGCAGCTATCACTAAGACTCTTTACCAAAAGTATCAACTTGGTGAATTCGTAGCATTCGAAGATATCGATAAGGCTCCAGAAGAAAGAGAAAGAGGTATCACAATTTCAACAGCTCACGTTGAATACGAAACACCTAACAGACACTATGCTCACGTAGACTGCCCAGGACACGCTGACTATGTAAAGAACATGATCACAGGTGCAGCACAAATGGACGGAGCTATCCTAGTAGTAGCAGCAACAGATGGTCCAATGCCACAAACTAGAGAACACATCCTATTATCAAGACAAGTAGGCGTTCCTTACATCATCGTATTCTTAAATAAGTGCGACATGGTAGACGACGACGAATTACTTGACTTAGTAGAAATGGAAGTTAGAGAATTACTAGACGAATATGAATTCCCAGGCGATGACACACCAATCATCAGAGGATCAGCATTAAAGGCACTAGAAGATCCATCATCAGAATGGGGCAACAAGATCGTAGAACTATTCGAAGTAGTAGACTCATATATTCCTGAACCAGAAAGAGCAAACGACAAGCCATTCTTAATGCCAGTAGAAGACGTATTCTCAATCACAGGTAGAGGTACAGTAGCTACAGGTAGAGTAGAAAGAGGAATGTTAAAGGTTGGCGACGAAGTAGAAATCGTTGGATTAACTGAAGAAAAGAGAAAAGTAGTAGTAACAGGCGTAGAAATGTTCAGAAAGTTATTAGACCAAGCTGAAACAGGCGATAACATCGGAGCACTTCTAAGAGGTGTACAAAGAAATGAAATCGAAAGAGGACAAGTACTAGCACAAGTTGGATCAGTTCATCCTCACACTCACTTCAAGGGCCAAGTATACGTACTAAAGAAAGAAGAAGGTGGTAGACATACTCCATTCTTCAACGGATACAGACCTCAATTCTACTTCAGAACAACAGACGTAACTGGCGACCTATCATTACCAGAAGGTACAGAAATGTGTATGCCTGGCGATAACGTAGTAATGGAAATTAAGCTAATCACTCCAATCGCTATCGAAGAAGGTTTAAGATTCGCTATCAGAGAAGGCGGAAGAACAGTAGGTTCAGGCGTTGTAACTGAAATCATCGAATAATTAAATGATGAATTAGACCACTCTCATGAGTGGTCTTTTTTATTGTAATTGACTACCCTTTGAGCTATACTATATATTAGAGGAGGCTCGGAATAATGAATTTAAACAGCCAGAGAAAACAGGGCTTTATCAGCGGTCTAGGCTGCAACATATGGTGGGGAATCATGCCAATCTACTGGCAGATGTTAATTCCTATTGCATCATCCACAATTATCTTCTACAGGATAGTTACTGTTGCACTTGTATGCCTTGCTGCAGCGTTAATCACATACGATAAAGAGACCATTTTAGCTCCTCTAAAGGATAAGAAACTGGTGATGAAAATGGTCATAGCAGGCATATTCATTACAGCAAACTGGTCCATATACATCTGGGCGGTAAACGCTAACTATGTTATCCAGACCTGCATCGGCTACTATATGGAACCTATCGTAGTTTGCCTATTTGGCCTGATTATCTTTAAGGAGAAGCTGGATAAGTACCAGTGGACGGCCTTAGCCTTTGCTGCTGTAGGCGTAGTTGCGGTGGTAATATACTTTGGAGAGCTTCCAGTTATTGGACTATCCCTTGCTGCAACATTTGCAATATATGCAGCTATGAAGAAGGGCCTATCCATGCCACCTATCCTATCACTGCTATACGAGACCATATTCCTGATGCCTTTTGCACTTATCGTAATAATATATATTGAGGCTAACGGAATGGGAGCCTGGGGAGTAGGAGAGCCTTACCAGTACTGGATCATGCTGCTTTGCGGACTGTTTACAGCACTTCCACTTACCCTGTTTGCCAATGCAACAAACAAGCTGAGCCTGTTTACAGTGGGCCTACTAGAATACATTTCACCAACCTTAGCACTAATAGTTGGAATATTCGTGCTTGGCGAAGCGTTTGAACCTATCCAAATCGTTGCCTTTGCAATCATCTGGATTGGACTAATTTTCTTCAGCTATGGAGAATACAAAGGAATGAAGAATGAGCGAAATAATTAAGATTGAAAACTTAATATTCGAATACATAAAAGAGGAAGAGGAAAAGACTAGAGCAATCGATGGAGTATCCTTTAGCATAGAAAAGGGAAGTTTTACTGCCATCATCGGAAAGAACGGCTCTGGCAAGTCCACCTTGGCAAAGAACGTAAACGGTCTTCTGATACCGACAGAGGGAGTGGTTTACGTAAATGGAATGGACACGAAAGATGACTCTAAGATTTGGGACATCAGGCAAAGCTGCGGAATGGTATTTCAAAACCCAGATAACCAGCTGGTATCCAGCATCGTTGAAGATGACGTTGCATTTGGACCAGAGAACATAGGGGTAGCTCCAGCTGAGATTAGGACAAGGGTTGATGAAGCCCTAAAGGCTGTGGGAATGGAAAGCTTTAAGACTAAAGCACCTCACCTTCTTTCAGGAGGACAAAAGCAAAGGATTGCAATAGCAGGAGCTATAGCCATGAAGCCTGACTGCATCATCTTCGATGAACCTACAGCAATGCTAGACCCTAAGGGTAGAGATGAGATAATGAACATCATCCAGAAACTACACGCTGAAGGAATCACGGTGGTTTTAATCACCCACTTTATGGAGGAAGCTGCAAAGGCTGACAGGATTATAATAATGGACGAAGGAAAGGTAGTCCTTGACGGAAGTCCAGTAGACGTATTTGAAAAGAGAGACTTTTTAAAGTCCATCAACTTAGATGTACCTTTCGAGGCTGAGCTTTGCGCTAGGCTTAGAAAGAGGGGAATAGAAATCCCAAAAGAAGTTATAACCTTAGATGAAATGGTGAATTACCTATGTCAATTGAAGTAAAAAACTTAAGACATATATACGATAAAGGCCTTCCAACTGAGCAGGTAGCCTTAGATGATGTATCCTTTACCATAGACGATGGTAAGCTGGTGGGGATCATCGGACACACAGGCTCAGGAAAGTCCACCTTGCTTCAGCACCTTAACGGTCTTCTTAAGGCGGACAGCGGCAACATCCTAATCGACGGCGTGGATATTACGGATAAGGACGTAACCATGCTGGAGATCAGAAAGAAGATCGGCCTTGTATTCCAGTACCCTGAGTACCAACTTTTCGAGGAGACGGTTGAAAAGGATGTAGCCTTTGGGCCAAAGAACCTGGGACTAGATGAGGAAGAGATAGCTGAAAGAGTAAAGGAAGCCCTTACCCTAGTTGGCCTTGACTACGAGAAGGTGAAGGATAAGTCACCATTTGACCTATCCGGAGGACAAAAGAGAAGGGTGGCAATAGCTGGCGTTGTTGCAATGAGACCTAGGGTTCTAATCCTAGATGAGCCTACAGCAGGCCTTGATCCAAAGTCTCACCAGGACATTTTACAGATGGTAAAGCACATTCACGCTACCTTTGGAAACATAGTAATCTTCGTATCCCACAACATGGACGACATTGCAAATTTAAGCGACCAGATCCTTGTGATTTCAGACGGAAAGAAGATAATGGACGGAACCCCTTTAGAGGTGTTCGGTAAGAGAGATGAGCTAAAGGCCATGGGGCTATCTGTGCCTAGAGTTACGGAGCTTATGGCAAGGCTTAAAGAAAAAGGCCTAGACGTAGACCAGGATATATTAGACATATCTAAAGCAGAGGAAGAAATAGTTAGAGTTTTAAAATGATAAGAGATATTACTTTAGGGCAATACTATCCAGGGAATTCTTTAATTCACAGACTGGATGCCAGATTAAAAATAATAGTAGCATTACTATTCATAGTGGAACTATTCGTAGTGAATAATTTCTATGGCTTTGTTATTGCCACCCTAGCCCTTGCTATAGTGGTAGCAGTATCTAGGGTTCCTGTGGGATTTATCTTTAGAGGACTAAAGCCAATACTGATCATACTTTTATTCACCTTCGCCCTTAACATATTCTTAGTAAAGGGCACTCCTCTATGGCAGTGGCACAGCATCACCATCACCTACGAGGGAGTAAATACGGCCCTGTTTATGGGAGTAAGGCTAATACTATTAATAGCAGGAACTTCACTTCTTACCCTTTGTACAAAGCCTTTAGCTTTGACAGATGGCATAGAAAAGCTGCTTTATCCTCTATCTAAGCTTGGGGTTCCTACCCACGAGATAGCAATGATGATGACCATCGCTTTAAGGTTCATCCCTACCTTGCTAGAAGAGACCGACAAGATTATGAAGGCTCAGCAGGCTAGAGGAGCGGACTTTGAAAGCGGAAACATATTTAAGAAGATTAAGAACCTTATTCCTATCATAGTGCCTCTATTCGTAAGCGCATTTAGAATAGCTATGGACCTTGCCATGGCCATGGAAGCTAGATGCTATAGAGGAGGAAAGGGCAGGACTAAGATGAACGAGATGAAGTATCACCTGAGGGACTACATAGGCTATCTGCTTATGTTTGCTTTCCTTGCGCTGGTAATACTTTCTAGGAGTTTTGGATAGATGAGACATAGAAAGATTAGAAATTTAGATGAAAAGATGGAGGCTGTAGCCTGCCATATTGCAACTGAACCAGAAAACAATAAAGGCCAGTGGCTAGAAAACTTTCCTGGCTGCCATAAGCTATTCCTTGAGATAGGATGCGGCAAGGGAAAGTTTATGACAACCATGGCAAAGGAAAATCCTAAAAACGCATACATCGGCATTGAAGGCCAGAGGACTGTCCTTTACAGAACCCTTGAAAAGATTGAAGAGGGAAAGCTAAATAACGTCATCACCATAGACCAGTACGTTGATCCAGGAGATTTAGAAAAGCTATTTGAAAAGGACGAACTTGATGGAATATTCCTAAACTTTTCAGATCCTTGGCCAAAGGAAAGACATGAGAAGAGAAGGCTTACATACGGTAAGAGACTTATCCAGTACGTGGAACTGATAAAGGATGGAGGCTTCATCCAGTTTAAGACGGATAACGAGGGACTGTTCGAATATTCCCTGGAGCAGATAGAAGAGACCAATTTAAAGATTCTTAAGATGACAAGAGACCTTCATAACTCTACACTAGAGGAACGTAAAGTTACAACGGAGTACGAGGACAAGTTCAAGGAAACTGGTAAAAACATTAATATGGTAACAATTGAGGTAGTTAAGGCAGCGAAGTAAATTCGCTGCTTTTTATTGTAATATAAAGGGATGTAGCCACATTGACTTCAAAAAAGATAATTGATAGCATTATATTAGCAAAAGGGAAAGCTAAGAAAGGAGATTAATATGGCAAACAACGAAATCGTTTTCGATGTTATTAAGAACATCGGTGTAATCGGTGAATCGCCTACTGGATGGTCCAAAGAGGTAAACCTGATTTCTTGGAACAATGGGAAACCTAAGATTGACATTAGAGAATGGGATAAGGACCATCTTCACATGTCTAAAGGTGTTACCTTGTTTGATGAGGAAGTAAAGATTGTGGTAGACCTATTAGGCAAATACCTACAAGACGACCCATCATAATTTTAAGCCCGAATGTTCGGGCTTTTTAATTTTGTGGTATAATAGATCAAAAGGAGATTACCATGAATATTAAATTTAAAAAAGAATTCTCCCAAGAATGGGAAGAGATGAATATATTTGAAGGGGCAAGAATCGAGGACATATATCTAAAGGTTAAGGAGAAGCTTCCATATACGGTGCTTTGCGCAAGACAAAACAACGTGATAGAAGACCTTAATCATCCAGTAAAGGATGGAGATGAAATCGAGCTTTTAGATCCTAGGAACCGTACAGCTTTTCTAATCTACCAGTACACCCTATCCATGATCTACCTTAAGGCGGTAAGAGATGTGATGGGCAATGTTAAAGTGGACCTAGAAAACGCTTTAAACAAGGGCCTATACACCGAGATAAAGAGTAAAGAACCTGTTACCCAGGAGCAGCTAGAAAAGATAGAAGCTAGGATGAGGCAGCTGGTGGATATGGACCTTCCAATAGAAAAGCAGCTGGTATCTAGAGAAGAAGGTATCAAGATCATGGAAGAGGAAGGTATGTTTGACAAGATCACCCTTCTTCACGAGGAACTTAGAGTAAAGGACGTAAAGTTCTATACCCTAGACGGATACAGGGAGTTCTTCTACGGATACATGGCGCCTTCCACAGGATACATCAAGGTGTTTGAACTTAAGAAGTACAGAAGAGGCGTTCTTCTAAGATACCTGGATCAAAACCATCCAGATAGACTTCCTAAGTACGAGGACCAGACTCATATTTACGAAGCTTTCGGCGAACAGGAAAGATGGGGTAAGCTTCTTGGCGTAAACTACATCACAGATTTAAATAAAAAGATTGAAGAGGGAAAGGCAAAGGACTTAATCCTTCTTTCAGAAGCCCTTCACGAGAAGAGGATAGCAAACATAGCTGAAGATATTAAGAAGGCGGAAAAGAGAATCATCCTTATCGCTGGCCCTTCATCATCAGGTAAGACCACCTTTGCAAAGAGACTTTGCGTACAGATGAGGGTGGCAGGCCTTGACCCAATATACATGGGAACAGACGACTACTTCGTTGAAAGGGAGGACACTCCTTTAGATGAAAATGGCGAAAAGAACTTCGAAGATCTAGAGGCCATAGATATCCAGCTATTCAACAAGGATATGAACGGACTTTTAAGCGGAGAAAAGGTGGACATTCCTACCTTTAACTTCATGACAGGCCACAAGGAGTTTGGAAAGAGGATAATCTCGGCAGGGCCAAACCAGCCAATAGTCATCGAGGGAATCCACGCCTTAAACGAAAAGCTTACATCTGAGATTCCAAAGGACGTTAAGTACAAGATATATATCAGCCCTCTAACTCAGCTTAGCATCGATGAACACAACAAGGTTTCCAGCACAGACCAGAGACTTCTTAGAAGGATGGTAAGGGATAACCTGTACAGAGGCCACGATGCCCAGAGCACCATCAGGGACTGGCCAAAGGTAAGGGCAGGAGAGGATAAGAACATCTTCCCATTTACCAATCAGGCAGATACTGTTTTTAACTCAGTACACATCTATGAGATAGCAATACTGAAGAAATACGTAGAGCCGCTGCTTAAGGATATCAAGGAAGATGAGCCTGAATACCCAGAGGCAGTGAGAATACTGAAGTTCCTTAGATTCATCAGAACCATTGAAGATGACAGCGTAATAGTGAACAATTCAATAATTAGAGAGTTCATCGGAGGCAGTATTTTCGTAGATTAGGACCTATATATAGGTCCTTTTTTAATATTTTTCCATATTCATACACAATTGGTATTAGGAAACGCTGAAGAGCGTGTATATATTGCATATCTTTAAAGCGTTGAAAACACTATGTTTAGCTCTAAAAAAAGTTGAAAATCCTTAAAATTTCTTTTTAAAAATCTATTGCAATCCAGGAAAAGGTAATATATAATAAAAGGGCTTGCTTAAGGCGAAGAAGCGGGAAGTTGCAGTGCTATCTGGTAATTTCCGTGGAGAATTGTCCTCACGTGATGAGGGCGAAGGGATTCGCCAACTTTTGATTGTGCGCACCATTAGGAAACGCACGAAAACGTGTGCAAGCGAGCAAAAATCTCCGTACACGTTGGAAAGTGGGCGTTAGAACCCCTTGTACAAGCATAGCGAAAACGTACAAAAATAATTTTAGGAGGAAAAAAATGAGCGAATTGCAAAAAATCAGAATTAAGCTTAAGGCTTATGACCATGCGTTATTAGACCAATCAGCTGCTAAGATCGTAGAGACTGCAAAGAAGACTGGCGCTGATGTTTCAGGTCCAATTCCGCTACCAACAGAAAAAGAGGTTGTTACAATCTTAAGAGCAGTCCACAAATACAAGGACAGCCGTGAACAGTTCGAACAAAGAACTCACAAGAGATTAATCGACATCACAAACGCAACAGTTAAAACTACAGATGCTTTAACTAAGCTAGATTTACCTGCAGGCGTAGATATCGAAATCAAACTTTAATACGTAAGGGACACTCCCTTAGTAAGATTGCATGAGAGTGAATCCAAGGATTCAAAACCAGAGCAATCCGCTGTAAGAATTTAGGAGGAAACAATATGAAAACACTTTTAGGAAAGAAAATCGGAATGACTCAGATTTTCGCAGAAACAGGAGAAGTTATTCCTGTAACTGTTATCGAAGCAGGTCCTGAAGTTGTAACTCAAGTTAAGACAGTTGAGACTGACGGTTACAATGCAGTACAAGTTGGCTTTGAAGAACAAAAGGCTCAAAGAGTTAACAAGCCATTAACAGGACATTTTGAAAAGGCTGGAACTACTCCAAAGAAGCACTTAGCTGAATTCAGAGTAGAAGAAGGCGAAAGCTATGAAGTAGGACAAGTAATCACAGTAGCTGATTTCGAAGTTGGCGCTAAGTTAGATATTACTGGTACTTCAAAGGGTAAAGGAACACAAGGTAACATCAAGAGACATGGACACCACAGAGGTCCTATGACTCACGGTTCAAAGCATAAGAGACTTGCAGGTGCTTTAGCAGCTGGTACTTATCCTTCAAGAGTATTTAAGGGTAACAAGGGTCCAGGAAGAACTGGTAGAGAAACTGTTACAGTACAGAACGTTGTTCTAGTAAAAGTTATTGAAGATAGAAACTTAATGCTTGTAAAGGGTGCAGT
>JAKSSK010000034.1 GCA_024403135.1 Clostridia bacterium | reverse complement strand
CAATTTCTAATTGCCATAATTCTCTCCTTTTCGGTAGTTTATTTAGCTTAAAATGCTTTCGGCCGAAAACATTCCGTTAATAGTTTTTTGGTGAACCCGGACTTATCCAAATTTACCATTTACATTATATACTTTTTGCCTTTCAATATCAAGGCAAAACAGGGCTTTTTTCCATTAAAAAAATCCCGAGATTGACTCGGGATTTTAGTTTTTTAATTAAGCATATAATTCAGTGAATAACTCTCTGATAGCTTTGCTTTCTCTTAAGATTTCAAGAGTTACAGCAGCGTGACCCTTAGTGTATCCGTTACCCATTAACATGTCAACGTCCTTACCAACACCTTCAGCTCCTAATGCAGCCTTAGTGAATGAAGTTGCCATTGAGAAGAAGTAAACCATACCATCGTCATGTGTAGCTAAGATTGAACCCATTTCTGTGTTAGGGATGTTAACTACGTTGATAGTAACGTCTGCTAACTTACCATCTGTAAGTTCGCTGATCTTGTTGTAAACTTCTACAGCGTTTGATGCGTCTGCAACAACGTATTCGTCAGCAACGTTTACTGATTTAGCTCTGTCAACTGATCTTTGGAATCCGTCTACGCAGATAACCTTACCAGTTACGCCAACCATCTTCTTAGCCATGTAGCAAATTAGGATACCGGACTTTCCGCCACCACCCATAACAACTACAGTTTGTCCAGGTCTGCAGATCTTAGCTGCTTGAGCTGGAGCACCAGCAACGTCAAGTGCTGATAATGCTAAGTTTTCAGGGATATCCTCTGGAAGTACTGCATATAAGCCAGTTTCGAATAGGATAGCTTGTCCAACTACGTCTACTTGGTCGATTTCTGGTCTGATGTCAGTAATCTTTTCAAGCTTTAATGGAGTAAGTGAAAGTGATACTAATGTAGCAACCTTGTCACCAACCTTTAAGTCGCCCTTGAAGTTAGGACCAACTTCTGCAACTGTACCAACTAGCATACCACCTGAACCAGTCCATGGGTTCTTGTGCTTACCAGTAGTTTCAACGATATTCATGATGATAGCCTTAGTTTGTTCAACTACCTTAGGATCTGTGTTAGGAGTTGATTCGTCAATTCCTAATTGGATCTTTGCTTGTCTTGCAATTTCAGTAAATGAAGCTGAGTCGATATTTAAAGTCTTGATATCGATCTTAACTTCGTTGTCGTAAATTTCCATGTCGTTGTCAACCTTGTCTGCTGGTTGAGGTAAAACGCCCTTAGGTTCTAATACTCTGTGGATACCATATGGATCGCCTTTTTTGAATTCTTTAGCCATGATAATACACGCTCCTTTTTAATTAAATATTATTTTATAATAGCCTACGTATAGCTATTATTTCCGTGATTGTATTATACCATAAAGAAAAATAATTGCATATATGTTTTTGCATTTTTGTTCTTATTGTGATACAATTTTCCTGTAAGTAATATTTGTTAACAAAGGAGAATTACAAAATGGAAAAAATCACTTCAACATTAAGATTAAGAATGTCAGCTAAGGACGCTCACTACGGTGGCGAATTAGTAGATGGAGCACACATGGTCCACTTATTTGGTGACGTTGCTACAGAATTATTAATCAAGTTAGATGGAGACGAAGGTCTTTTCTGCGCATATGATAACGTAGAATTCTTAGCTCCAACTTACGCTGGCGACTATATCGAAGCTTATGGCGAAATCGATAAGATCGGTAACACTTCAAGACATATGAAGTTCGAAGCTAGAAAAGTTGTTGTTTCAAGAAAAGACATCAACGCATCAGCTGCAGATTTCTTAGAAGAACCTATCGTAGTAGCAAGAGCATCAGGAACTTGCGTTACTCCAAAGGAAATGAAGAGAAAATAAGCCCAACCCGGAAAGGACCTATGTGAACTAGGCCCTTTTTTAATACAAAGGGACGGTTCTTTTTTCTCAAAAAGAACCGTCCCATCTTTCATTGCCATTGTTTATCTCTAGTAATAATTTCATTGGCTCCACATCTTTTAGCACATACCAATTGAAGCGCATCTTCAAAATCGTCTACGTCAAGTCTTAGAGCTTCATCAACCATTTGCTGATTTATTTCCTGCACTTTGCATAATTTACATATGCTTTGCAATATTTTCTTTCTAGATTTGGCGTCATAGTCCTTTCTTAGGATATAAAAGATGTTCGTAAGTGAATGGGCTGCCACCCAACATTCAATCTCGCCCTCAATAATTTTTTCGAATATTATTTCAGAGTTAATAGAGACATTTTCTCTCGTATCAAGTATGTAGTCTAATAAAATATTGGCATCTAAAAATACTTTATACATTTCCATACCTCTCATCCAGGTACTCGTTCATTTCTTCCCTATAATCTCTCTTTACTCCATTCATCCTATACTTTTGAAGTTCTTCAAGGGCTTTTCGTTTTTCTTCTAGACCATCACCTTTTTTAATGATAATCTGGTTTCCATCCACGAACATTTCAACCTTATCGTGTAATCCTAATCCAAGTTGTTTTAAGAATTCTTTTGGGATATATAGTCCTTGACTATTGCCCCATGGTTTGATACTTGTAATCATCTTTCTTTCCTCCTTTTGTATATACATATTGTATATACTGTTCCTCAAAAAGTCAAGCAAAAAGAGGACCCTTTTTAGGTCCTCCTTACTTAAGTCCCTTCTGACCCTAAATGGTCTTTAGGTACTCTACTTCTTCGTGTTTTAGCTTTCTGTAGCCGCCTTCCTTTAGCCTTCCCAGCTTCAGGTCCCCTATGGCTACTCTTTCAAGGGAAAGCACTGGGTTTCCCACAGCCTTGAACATCTTTCTAACCTGTCTGTTCTTTCCCTCGTGAATGGAAATCTCAACCACGCTAGTTGACTTTGTTCCCTTAATAACCTTTACCTTTGCAGGTGACGTTACAAAGCCCCCTATGTCTACGCCGTTTCTAAGTTTGTTTACCTTTGCATCTGAAAGCACCCCTGCAACCTCTGCTATGTAGGTCTTGTAGATGTTGTGCTTAGGATGGGTCAGCCTGTATGCCAGGTCTCCATCGTTGGTCATTATTAGTAGCCCCGATGTATTGTAGTCAAGTCTTCCCACAGGGAAAAGCCTAGCGTCCACATCCTTTACGATGTCCATGACAGTTTCTCTATCTCTATCGTCTGAAACGGTGGTAACAACCCCAAGTGGCTTGTTGATCACCAGGTATTCCATCTTGCTATTAACCTGTATTAACTTTCCGTTTACCTCTACCTTGTCCTGCTCCTTTACGTCGTAGCCCGGTTCTCTCATGGATGCACCGTTTACCTTTACGTTGCCGTTAGCTATTAGCTCGTCCGCTTTTCTTCTTGAGCATAGACCGCTTGAGGCGATGTATTTATTGATCCTCATCACTATCTCCAAGATTTAATGTGATCTGCTGAGCCTCCAGTTCATCTACAGGCTCCTGGTAGTTTACTGCGCTTTCAATATCCTCGATCTCTGGAAGTTCCTTTAGGGAAGTAAATCCAAAGTTCTTTAGGAATGTATCTGTAGTTGCATAAAGGATAGGTCTACCTATTGTATTTGCTCTACCCTTTTCAAAGATAAGGTCTTTTCTCATAAGGCCTTCAACTACTCTATCGCTCTTGATTCCTCTAATTGCGTCTATTTCTCCCTTTGTTACAGGTTGCTTGTACGCAATTATCGCTAGAACTTCAAGGGCTGACTGGGATAGTCTCTTCACCTTTACAGGTGTACATAGTCTTTCGATGTACTGAGCATTTTCCTCTCTAGTTACGAACTGAAAAGCCTTGTTCACTTCCCTGATTAGGATGCCTCTCTTCTCCTGCTCGTACTCTTCCTGTAATTCCTTAAAGTATGTATATATCTCGCCCTTGTCTATGTCGAAGACATCGGCTGCTGTCTTAATATCTAAAGGCTCGCCCCATATGAACATCATGGATTCTAGGGCTGACTTGATCTGCTTTTTACTTATCATTTGCCTTCTCCTTCACTTACTTCAATATCTGCAAAGTTGCGCTTTTGACTTGCTACCACGTCTCTTTCCTTTATTAACTCTAGTAGAGATGCAAAGGTAAGAACTACGTCGTATCTATCGTCCTTCTTAGGAACTAGTTCCTTAAACAGAACGGTCTTCTTTCCTAGACGCTTAAATGAAGACTTAATGTGCTTCATTCTAGCTTCTGCGGTTTCCCTTTGCCTTTCAATTCTGGTGTATCTCTTTCTAACCTCTTCAATCCTCTGCTTCTTACGGATGAACAAATTGAAAGCGTTTGCAAACTGCTTAATGTCCAGGTTGATAAGCTCATCTGGATTTTCAAGATACTGGGATATGTCCTCCTGAGGTTTCTCGAAGATGTTCGATGTGATCTCAGCCTGATCCTCTAGGATGGCTGCGCCCTTCTTGAACCTCTTGTACTCTAGTAGCCTTTCAACTAAGTCGCTTCTAGGATCCTCTTCAACGGCATATATGTCGTCTGGATTAGTCCTAGGAAGAAGCATCTTTGACTTGATCTCAATTAGCTCTGCCGCAAGGACAATGAACTCTGTAGATAGGTTTACGTTCATCTCCTGCATCTTGTCCATATAGGCTAGATATTGACTTGTAATTTCAGACACCTGTATATCGTAGATGTTCATCTTGGCGTTCTCTATTAGATATACAAGAAGGTCGAAAGGACCTTCAAAGGTGTTAAGCTTAACCTTGTAGCCCATGTTTTTCTTTCTCCAATTTATCTGTGAAATAGTTAAACATTAGTAGTCCTGCCGTAGTTACTACGCAGCCTATCCATCCTCCTAGTGATGGAAGCTGAGCAAGACATATCAATGCTAGAATTGTTGAAAACAGTGCATCCCCCGTCTCCCAGGTGGATACGAATAGTGAGTCAACCCTGCCTAGGCATAGGTTGAATATTGCGTGTGTTCCAAGCTGGCATATTACAGTTACGCAAAGCATGTATACGTAGTCCATTGCAGGATAACCAAGCACTGGAGTTCCTGTTAGGATGATGCCTAGCAAAAAGCATATCCAGCAGCATGTAAAGCATACGAATACGTATGTAGGTCCTGGAACCTTTGCCCTTGCCTCGTTGCCAAACTGAAAATATATTCCCATGCAGATTCCCGAGCAGAAAGCAAAGATGTTTCCTAAAACAGGATTAGGTGCAAGCTGTGTTCCCATGGATGCATCGGTAAAGGCGATTATTGCAGCTCCTGCTATGGCAATAAGTATGGCCATAATCTGCTTTAAGGTGACCTTGCGCTTAAAGATGAATACGGTGCAAAAGATTACTACCAGCGGATGAAGTGCTGCAAGAACTGCTGCGCTTGATACTGTAGTAAGCTTTACAGCGTTATACCATGTGAAGAAATGGCCGAATAGGAATATGCCTGCTAAAGCAGAGTACATCCAGTCCCTCTTTGACATGGCCTTTAAAGTATCCCTTCCCTTTAACAGGATAGGGATGCCGAATACTGGAACTGCTACCGTCAGTCTAAAGAATCCAATCATCATGGATGGAGCTGTTATTAGAGCTCCGAATATGCCTGAAGTAGCTCCGCATATTACCGCGAATATGACGAATTTCTTAACGTGTTTGTCAAAAAAACTTACCTTTTCCATACCGATACATTATACCATAAATACAAAAAGCCGGCAATTAATTTGCCGACTTTCTTAGTGTTAAAGCGTTTAAAACTACACATATTGAGCTTAAGCTCATAGCCCCTGCCGCTATCATTGGATTTAGGGTTAGAGGATAAAGGATTCCTCCTGCAATTGGAATGCATAGTATGTTATAGAAGAAGGCCCAGAAAAGGCTTCTCTTGATGTTTGTAAGGGTTTCCCTGCCAAGGGTAATGGCTCTAAGCACCGCTGAGATATCCTCTTCCATCAAAACCACATCTGCTGACTCTACCGCTATGTCCTTTCCTCTTCCTATGGCAATTCCAACGTCTGCCTTTGTAAGAGCTATGGCATCGTTTACCCCATCACCTACCATGATGGTCTTCTTCTTTATATACCTAGCCTTATCCTCAGGTAGAACCTCATAGTAGTATTCATCTATGCCAAGCCTTGCGGCAATATCCTCTACTATCTCCTTTTTATCTCCACTCATCATGACAGTCTTTATCTTCATCTTGTGAAGCCTGTCTATGACTTCCTTTGCGTGAGGCTTAAGATTTTCTCCATCTGTAAGGGTTCCTGTCTTATCGAAGACTACGGTGTTTGCCCTTCCTAGCATCTCAAGACTTTCAGCAGATTTAATTAGGACCCCTTCTCTTGCTCCTCTACCTGTTGCAACCATTATGCTAAGAGGTGTAGCAAGTCCCATGGCACATGGACAGGATATTACCAGCACGGATATTCCCATCAAAAGTGCAAAGGATATGCCCTTTCCTAGAACTAGCCACACGATTATATCTATAACGCTAAGTCCAATTACTGTAGGAACGAAGATGCTGCTCACCTTGTCCGCCAGCTTTGAGATAGGTGCCTTTGAGTTTGATGCCTCTTCAACCATGGATATTATCCTTGCTAGGGTGGTATCCTCGCCTACCGTAAGAACTTCGTAGATCATCTCTCCCTCCGTTACAAGGGTTCCGCTTATAACCTGGTCCTTAAGCTGCTTAGGTACAGGCCTTGATTCGCCGGTGATGTTGGACTGATCAAGCATAGCCTTTCCACTTGCCACCTTGCCATCAAAGGCTAGAATATCTCCTGCCTTAACCTTTACCAGGTCTCCTACCAAGATGCTATCTACGCTAACCTCTTCATCGGTTCTTCCCCTTACCACCGTTACGGTCTTAGGGTTTAAATCCATCAGAAGATTGATGGAAGAAAAGGTCTTTCTCTTTGCTCTAGATTCAATATATTTTCCAATTGTTACGATGGTAAGCACCATGACTACCGACTCGTAGTATCCTATGGCGATGGCGGCGGCCACTCCTAAAAGGATTAGGGTTTCCATGGTAAGACCCTTTGCTCCCTTTCTTAGCATCCTGCCATTTACGATTATTACCGCAATAGCCATAAGGCACTTTAAGAGATTCCCCATAGGGAATACCATCATAGGAAGTGCAAAGATTACGGATAGGATAAGCCTTCTTCTCAGGTGCTTTTCATCTTCGTCATATACGCTTTCCGGGTGTTCCTCTTCCTCTGATGCGCCGTATCCAAGGTCTTCAACCTTCTCCATGATTTCCCTTGATGATGTTACGTTTTCATCGAAGTTTACAACCATAGAGTTGGCTACTAGGTTTACCTGGCAAAGGTTTACACCTTTCATGTTGCCTACGCCCTTTTCTATTCTAGCGCTGCATGCGGAGCAGCCCATTCCTGTAACTTGATATGTCTTCTTCATTGTTCTTTCCTTCTTGCCATTTGGCACTTTTTACAATATACTTTTAATATACCATAATTTGGAGGTGATATATATGAAATTTTTAATCGTAGACGCTTTCACTGAAACACTTTTCGGAGGAAACCCTGCAGGCGTAGTAATTCTAGACAAGGACTTCCCAAGTGACGAAACAATGGTAAAGGCAGCTGCTGAACTTAGATACTCTGAAACAGCTTTTATCCAGCAAGTTAACGATAGGGAGTTTAACATCAGATACTTTACTCCTGCTGCAGAAGTGGATCTTTGTGGACACGCTACCATCGCTTCATTTGTTTCACTTCTTCATGAAGGTATCATCAAGGATAATGAAAGTTACGTAAACCATACCCTTGCTGGCGACCTTGAGATCGTAGTTAAGGACGGATTCGTAATGATGGAAATGGCTACTCCTAAGAAGATTGGCGAGATCAAGGATAGAGAAAAGATTGACGAGCTATACAAGATCATGGGAGTAAGCTACGATGAGAGCATGGGACTGATTCCTCAGATGATTTCAACAGGTCTTCCAGACATCATGATGCCTGTAAAGGACCAAGCTCAGCTTGAGGCAATCTCACCAGATTTTCCTGCTCTATCCAAGCTTTCAGAAGGCTACCAGGTAGTTGGAGTTCACGCATTTACTCTTGACGCTGAAGAAGGAGTTACTGCTCATGCAAGAAACTTCGCCCCTCTATACGATATTGATGAGGAGGCTGCTACAGGTACTTCAAACGGTGCCTTAACTTACTACTTTAGCCTAAACGGTATCATCGGTAGCGAGGCTCAGTGCAAGATCGTTCAAGGTGAAAAGATGGGTAGACCTAGCGCAATCTTAACATCCCTAAAGGATGGCAAGGTAAAGGTTGGCGGAACAGGCAGAATCCTTGCTAGAGGAGATATTGATGTTCAATAAGATAGATCCAAAAGAGTGCTTCCAAAAGAGGCACTCTATTACTTACCAAGATAAAGTTAAATACTGTAAAGAGAAGGCTCTCTACCAGCTAGGTTATGAAATTAACCTGGATGAGCCAAAGACTTTAAACGAAAAGATCATATGGCTTGCCCTAAACTACAAAGACCCTAGGATAAAGGAGTACTCGGATAAGATTCTCGTTAAGGATTACCTGGGGCAGTATGCAGTGCCCCTATTACAGACGGATGAAATTAATGTGGACTTACTTCCAGATAAGTTCGTGGTAAAGAGTAACTCTGGCTGGGCTGCTAAAGCAGTTAAAATCTGCGATAAAAAAGAAGAACTTCCTGACTTTTCAGATTGGCTAAACCCTTGGAATAACTACTACTATAACAACATGTGCGTAGGCTGTGAGGACATTAAGCCAAGGCTTTTAGTAGAGGAGTATCTAGGAGATAACATCACCGACTACAAGCTGTTCGTCATGAACGGCAAGGCTAGATTCTTCTACGTGGTGGACGATAGATTAAAGGAAAAGGAGACAAAGACCTTCCTTGATCTAGACTTTAACGTGCTTCCTTGCCATAGGTGGGATGTACCTGCTGCAAAGGAAGTTGCAAAGCCCCCTTGCATAGATAAGATGATAAGGTTAGGAGAAAAACTGGCAAAGGATTTTCCACTTGTCAGGGTGGACTTCTACTACATAAACGGAAGGCTTTACGTAGGGGAACTTACCTTTACGCCTGGCATGTTCCTTAGTATTGAGCCTAAAGAGTGGGACATTAAGTTGGGGCAATTGCTAGATGTAT
>JAKSSK010000033.1 GCA_024403135.1 Clostridia bacterium | reverse complement strand
AACGCATTAAAAAAACCCTCCTTACTGGTTTGTCCAGTAAAGAGGGTACACATCAATTTGGCGCTATTTATGCTTTATATTTAATTCCTCTACCCTTTCCGCTGCTCTTTATATATCCTTCATCTACCATCTTTTTTAGCAGTCCTACGGTCTTGGTCTTGCCAAAGCCCGTCATAGAAGTTACATATGAGCTAGGCTGCCAGTCTTCTCTAATTACGGAATATACCTTTAGCTCATCGCTACTCATCTTTTCATTTCCACACACTAAAGGCAGTGTAATCTTTATGCTGCCAGGTGTAAGCTCAAATTTAGGTTTTGCTGCGCTATAGTTATATGCGTCATTGATTCTCTTTACCCCGCTGCCTACACGCTCTATCATGTTAAGCCTTGCTAGCACACCGCCCAATGTTGAGTTTCTTAGAATGGATATTCCGCCCTTTAGATATTCCTGCTCCACGATGCCTTTAGGAAGTCCTCCAAGGGAAGTAATCTCTATTCTATCGTCGAACATCCACAGGCTTATATGGCTATATACGTCCCATGTCCTATGGGCTAAGGCGTTGGCGATTGCCTCTCTAAAAGCTGCCTCTGGAATGTCCTCTACAGTCTGCCTGTATGCCCCGGCTATCTCTTCGTGCTGGTAGTAAAGCATATATTTTTTCACCGCTTCATCGTACAGTTTTAAGCATGAAACTCCGCTTATGCACTGCCTATCCATGATGTGGTTTATATCCTTTCCAAAGCGAACTATGTCCACACCTGGCATATTGTTTTCATCGGCAAGTATCTCTGCGGCCTTGTTGTATCCTTCTTCAGTTAGCAGTCCTAAAGTCTTTAGGGTGTCCTGCGAAAAGGATTCGAGTTTCAGTTCCTTTAAAACTTTTTCCTTCAATATATTAAAACTTAAATCTTGGCTATCCGCTTTTAGCTGGTCATATTCCATATTCTTGCCTTCAAGGACCAATCTAATTAGCTCGGTGTGATCCACCTCAACTGTTGAGGTGTCACTTCTCCTATATGCCTTTGCCTTGTATAGATAAGGCTTCTGCCTGCCCTCATGGACCTTTAATATGACTACATTTCCCTCTACTCTAAGGCTATACTCTGGGACAGGATCTATGCAGTCGTTGATCATGTTCTCTATCTTTAGGCATGCATCCTTTGGATCATCTAGACCCACCTTTTCGCCTTTATCGTTTATTCCAAAGGCTATCTCCCCAGTCTGATAGTTTGCGAAGCTTGATACTGTCTTTAAAAATGTTTTGCTTAAATCTTCCTTGTATTCCAATATTTTACTCTCCATTTTTTCACCCCTTTCTTACTTTTGAGTATACAAAAATACGGTCGCAAATGCAACCGTATTTTTTTACGTTCGTTTTCTATTTTTCGATCTTGTCTACTCCCATGTACTTTCTCAGTGGTTCTGGAATTACTACGCTTCCATCTGCCTGCTGATAGTTTTCTAGGATAGCAGCAACTGTTCTTCCTACTGCAAGGCCTGATCCGTTTAATGTATGAACGAATTCTGGCTTTCCAGTTTCTTCATTTCTAAATCTGATGTTTGCTCTTCTTGCTTGATAGTCAAGGAAGTTTGAGCATGATGAGATTTCTACATATCTGCCGTAGCTTGGCATCCATACTTCGATATCGTATGTCATTGCTGAGCTGAATCCTAGGTCTCCTGAGGATAGTCTAACTACTCTGTATGGAATGTCTAGGATCTTTAGAACTGCTTCTGCATCAGCAGTTAAGCTTTCAAGTTCATCCCATGAAGTTTCAGGCTTAACGAACTTAACTAACTCAACCTTGTTGAACTGGTGCTGTCTGATAAGTCCTCTAGTATCTCTACCAGCTGAACCTGCCTCTGCTCTAAAGCAAGGAGTGTATGCTGTGTAGTAAAGAGGAAGCTCTGCTTCAGCCATAATTTCCTGAGCTCTTAAGTTTGTTACAGGAACTTCTGCTGTTGGAATTAAGAAGAAGTCCTTTTGAGGTACGTAGAACATATCCTCTTCAAACTTAGGAAGTTGACCTGTACCTGTCATAGCAGCCCTATTTACCATGAATGGTGGAAGGATTTCGCTGTAGTCTTGATCCATTGTGTGTAGGTCAAGCATGAAGTTAATTACGGCTCTTTCAAGTCTTGCTCCAAGTCCCTTGTATACTGTGAATCTAGCTCCTGAAAGTTTTGCAGCTCTTTCGAAATCTAGAATGTCTAGTTCAGTACCTATGTCCCAGTGAGCCTTAGGTTCGAAGTCGAAAGCTGTAGGTTCTTTGAACTTTCTAAGCTCAACGTTGTCTGAATCGTCTACGCCAAACTGTACGTCTGGTCCTGGAATGTTTGGAACGTTTAGAAGTGCATCTCTTAGGTTAGCCTCTGCTTCTGAAAGCTTTGCATCTAATTCCTTGATCTTCTCTGAAAGTTCCTTCATTTCAGCCATGATCTTAGTAGTATCTTCTCCAGCCTTCTTTAGCTTAGGGATTTCCTTTGAAACCTGGTTCTGTTTAGCCTTCATAGCTTCAACTTCTGAAAGAATAGCTCTTCTTTCTTCGTCGTACTTCTTTACGTTTTCAATACCGAAATCGCCTTTGCCTCTTCTTTCTACTCCAGCCTTTGCGCCTTCAAAATCTTCTCTAATTTTCTTAATATCTAACATCTTTCCATCTCCTAAAATATATTATTCTTGTATCTCAAGTATGCTTTAGTTAACTCTGAAATCTTATCCTGCATTTCCTTTTGAAGATCTGAAGCAAGTTTAAAATCTCCATCGTCTACCGCATCGTTGACCCTGGCCATAAGGCACTTGCTATTTAGGGTTGTTCTGCCTAGATAGTTTCTAAGTCTTTCAACTTCTTCCCAGTTCTTCAGGTCGTAGTCGGTAGCATCAGCTCCGTGTCTCATCTTGCAGCTTCTCACATATTCCATGGACTGAGGAATGATTCTGTTGTGAAGCTCCGTCTTCCACTGGGACATGGTCTGTGCAATATATGACTTCATTACAAGAGGTGGCATTACTCCTCCCTCTTCAAATATCTTTACCTTTTCAGGGAATTTATCGAAGGCTGACAAGCACTCCCATACTGTGGCAGGGGCTTGGCCAAATAGCCTATCTCTTTCCTCCCCAGTAAAGGATTCATATACGTCCTCCTCTGTTCTGTATTCTCTATCTCTTTCAAGGTAAAAATCTTCCTCGCCATACTTCTTTGAAATGGATTTTTCCAGATCCTTAGGAGTTTTTCCTTCTTCTAAAGCTCTCTTTATTCCATCCATCATTGCCATGTAGCATGAGGCAAGGACAAGATATGTGTTGCTCTTTGGATTAGGTGATCTAAGTTCGAATCTAGTTGCAAGAGGATTCTTTCTGTCCCTGATAAGTCCAATAAGAACGGTCCTGTTTCTAGAAGGATCCTTCACCCCGTGTCCTAGAGATGTAACTATACTAACTGGCGCTTCATAGCCAGGTTTTAGTCTTTCAAAGGCTTCGTTGGATGAACTTACGAAAGGATTTATTACCTCGTAGTTCTTTAATATTCCCATCAGCGCTCCAAAGCCAACTGGGCTAAGGAAGTCATCTTTCTCTGCCGAGAACAGGTTGACCATTCTGCCATCTTTAAGCTTTGCGCATAGACCCATGTGAGTATGCTCTCCTGAGCCTGCTACCCCTGCCATAGGCTTTGCAACAAAGGTAACATCAAGTCCAAACTGTGTAAATACATCCTTTACTATGTACTTCACCTGGTTTTCGTTGTCTGCAGCCTGGATTGCATCATCGTACTTCCAGTCTATTTCTAGCTGCTCCATAATGTGGTCGTAGTTTCCGGAGTTACCCATCTTGGCCTTTACTCCGCCAACCTCTTTATGGCCCATTTCCACCTCAAAGCCGTACTTGTTTAATATGATTAAAGTTTCCTCTAGCGCAGATCTAACAGGTCCTATGGTCCTCTTCCAGTACTGTTCTTTTAGAACCTGAGCCGTAGTAAGCTGCTCTCTATCTGCCTTGTCATCTGGTGTCTTTACCCAGAATTCCAGCTCTGTTGCGCTAGTCAAAACTAAGTCTTCAATTTCATCCGCCCTTTCAATGCCGTTAATGTATTTAAAGACATAAGGGTTTTCCTTTAGCAGTCTTAACAGTTCCTTCTTAAAGTACTCTATGGAGTCTTTTAATATTACTCTAGAACCCACTTCCTCGATATCGTTGTGCTTTAGGAAGGATGGTATTCTAAGGGTTCCTACAGGCAGCCCATCTTGGATGTTGCTGTAGTTGTAGTCCACGTACCAGTTAACAAATCTATCTGGTACTATGTCCACCTTTGCATTGTTAAGCTCCGCTATTATTGGTAAGGCTACAGAGGAACCGTCGGTCTGAACGCCATGTTCCATCATTTCGTCAAATTCCTCCATGAATCTCTTCACAGGGATCTTTTCGTCTGTATCGTGTCCACCAATATCTATACCTACAAATGACACAAACTGCACCTCTTTGTGCAGCTTTAAAATTGACAATATTTCTTCTTTACTGTGGTTTCCTTTTGGAATATTGAATAGCATTTTGTCCAAGTTGTATTCAATCATTTTGTGCCTCCCATATGGGATAGGCAGGGCAAAATGCCCCGCCCTTCATATTATTTTTGTAATTGATTTAAGTAGTTTTCCATTTCTTGTAAGTACTTGCCATATGATGCCCAGTTGCCGTTCTTTTGAGCGCTTTGTGCATTGTTATATGCTTCAACAACCTTGTTGATCAGCTGCTTCTGTGACATGCCTTGAGTTTGCTGTCCAGGAGCTGGATTTGAGTTTTCTGTTACGCTGCTTGATCCAAATAGCTCAGCAAGAGCATCGCCTAATGTGGATTCGTATGCGATCTTGTCGCCGAATGCAACGATTACTCTCTTAACTTCTGGGATACTGGAGTTTGTAGCTTCTAGGTAAACTGGTTCTACGTAAAGGATTGAATCCTCGATAGGTATGATGAACAGGTTACCTCTTGAGTACTTACTTCCGTTGGAGTTCCATAGTGAGAATTCCTTGGATATTTCTGTATTCTGGTCGATCATAGCTTCTACTTGCTCTGGACCGTAAACAGTCTTGCTCTTAGGGAATTGGTAAAGAACTAGCTTGCCGTAGTTATCTCCGTCACTTCTTGCAACGAATAGGGCTGTCATGTTCTTCTTGTTCTCTGGAGTGTATGCAACTGAACTTACGAATTCTGCACTGCTTTCACCTGGAAGCTTGTAGATATAGTAGTTTGGTTGCATGATAACTGTCTCAGTACCGTAGATTTCATTTGCAAGATCCCAGTTATCTTCGTTCTGATAGAATACGCTAACGTCCTTCATGTGGTATCTGCCATAGATACTAGCTTGGATTTCGAATAAAGTGTTAGGGTATCTGATGTGGCTCTGTAATTCCTTATCCATCTGGCTAAAGTCTTTGAATAGCTTAGGATAAATCTTTGCATAAGTCTGAGCGATAGGATCGTTCTTATCTACGATGTAGAAGTTTGTATCTCCGTTATATGCATCTACAACAACCTTGATTGAGTTTCTGATATAGTTTGTTGAACCCATTTCGCCTGAGTAAGGTTCAGCATATGGATAGTATGCACTTGTTGTATATGCGTCTAGCATCCAGTAAAGGTTACCATTAACTGTTACTAGGTATGGGTCATCCTCATACTGTAGGAATGGCATGATCTTCTGGATTCTATCAACAACGTTTCTGTTGATGATGATCTTGGAATCTCTATCGATATTTGATGAAACTAGCATCTTGAAGCTTCCCTCTCTGATTGAGAATAGAAGTCTGTTGATGAAGTTCATCTTGATACCTGCGTGGCCGTCGTACTCAGTGTACTTGTTGCTGTCGCCATCAGGATAGTCGAATTCTTTTTCATCAGTGTTTACTAGGATGTAGTCGTTAGTCATTTCACCGAAGTAAACTGCGTTGTTCTTAATTGTAATATCGTCTGCGATTGAAGATTCTGAAGGAATGTTTCCAATCAGTACATCAGGCTGTCCACTTGTAGTTACAGTATCTACTCTGGATAATGTTACGCCGTAACCGTGAGTATACTTAAGGTGTCTGTTTAGCCATGTATCGGTGATCTTGCTTTCGTCGATTTCTCTTGTTGCAAGATATGTCTGAGTAAGCTCTCCGCCGATCATGTATCTATCTACGTCTACGTCACAGAAGTTATAGTATCTTCTAATACTCTGAGTTTGGTTATAGAAGGTCTTAACTGGTGAGTAGTCGTTAATTCTGATGTTTGAAATAGTTTCTGAGTTGTTGTCAAGGTCTGCACTTGTCAGGCTCTTGCTTGCAGAATATGGTTTAGTGGTTACATCCTCTAAGTCATAAGCCAGCTGAGTATACTTGATATTTCTCTCTAGGAAAGGCTTTTCCTTGTTGATTTCGTCTGGTGAAACTACGAATGATTGAGTAATACCTGAAACTGCAAAGCCAAGTACACCAACTAATACCATGATTAGTGGAACTCTAATGATTTTTCTAAATTCTTTCTTCTTGATGTGGATAGCAGTCATTACTGCACCTACGATTGAAAGAACTGCAAGGATCCTATATATCCAAAGCTGGATGTATACGTCTGTAAATCCTGCTCCGTATACAGCACCTGTATGTGCGTGTAGCAAATCGAATTGCTTTAGGAAGAAGTCGATTCCAACCATTACGAAGAACAGAACGCCAACCACTGTAATCTGAGTTGATGCGATGTGCATTAAGCTCTTGAAGTTTGTGTCGTTAAGTGAAGTGATGTTCTTCTTTGGTTGTCTTGATCCGCCCAACAGCTTTCCTAGCTTACCTTGTGCTAGAGTTTCGCCAGCTTTTCCAAATGGATTTGCTCTTCCTGTATATCTTTCTTCCTCTTCTTCCTCAACGTCGTTCATACCGTCATCGTCTTGTTCAAAAACGCTGTCTGGTGTGTGCATTGAGATAAGTACTGAGTAGTAAATAGCAGTGATGATGATAAATCCTACAATTAGTCCAATAACGATTTCATTTAAATCTGTTAGGAATTCTAACTTGAAGATGTAGAATGATAAATCAATATTGAACAGTGGATCCTTAATATCGAAGCCGCTTGCATTTGCAAATTGCAGTAACTTGAACCATAGTTCGGATACTGAGATAAATGCTGCAACGCCTGCGCCGATTACGGATAACCAATTTGTAATCTTGTTAAGCTTCTTCATGTCTGTTGCTTCGTGAGAAACAATCTTTGTGAAGTAGCCCTTCTTGATTCTAGTTAGGTACAGCTTTAATAGTAAAGCTAGTACGATGAATACTGGTACCCCCACCTCTAGCTCGGTAACTAGTTGCTTTAGAAATACGCTTACGTAACCTAGTTCTGAGAACCACATCCAGTCTGTGATGAAGTTAATCAAACATAGGAATAGTACAACGACTAAAACGACTATGCCGATACCTAAGGCCATACCGTTTTTCTTGCCTGATTCGTTCATTTCTTTCCTCCCTAAATCTTGTTAATAGTTTCAATAACAATCTTGTCGCCATCTGCAGCTAAACGAAGTAGCTCAGTGCTGTTGTATGTGTCTCCGCTATTTTCATCTGAGATTCTGTAGCTTACTATTACGTAGTAGCCGTGGTCGCTAGTTCTGAAATCTCCGATTTGTAATAGCTCCATCTTCTGGTCTTTCTCCTTTGAAGCCATCTGTGAATAGTGCTTAATAATGGCTGCTGTAATCATATCCCCGTAAGTTGTGTCTCCACACTGTGAGTTCACGAACCTTTCGGTGTCCTTAACCTTTACCCCGTAATCGCGGTTTACGTCGATTGCAAGTTCTTGGTCATAGGATATTCTTTGGATATGTTCATTTACCGACTTCTGTCTCTTAATATATGTTTGGACTGTTTCGTCGGTAATTATTACCTCTTCTTCTTCGCCGGCTATTAGTGATAACGCCTTATCATAAAGCTCACTAGCCTTTTGTCCTAACTGGGTATCTGGCATGAATTCCTTTAGGGCATATCCTGCTCCTAGTACAAGCACTATGATCAGCAGTATTATTGCTGCAACCTTGCCTGCCTTGGATTTCTTTACCGGTTCTTCTTCCTCTTCTTTGAAGATCTCATCCAGGTCGTGCTGTTTGCCTTCTCTAATCTTTCCCTGTTCCTTTAGTTCAAGGACTTCCTTGGCAATATTGCTTGCCTCCTGGTTGGACTTCTTTACCTCTTCTTTTAATTCTTCAATAGGCCTGTCGCCTCTAATTCTTTCATATTCCTTGTCCAGCAGTTCTTGGAACTGAACGTTCTTCTGATTGAAGGTGTAGAACTTATCCACTATTCTTGTGGCATCTAGTCCTGGATCTAATCCTTCATCTTCTTGCTGATTCTCTGGAAGAAATTCGTTTATCTCCTGGTTCTTTATGCTTTCGATGACTGGGTCAAAGGCCATTACCTCTAAGGTCCTAGCTCCTGTCCTAACGCATCCTACATATTCCAGTGGTCTTTCTTCTTCTACCTCTACAGGTACTGGTGTCTCTATGAAGGTTTCTCTAAAGAATGATCTTAGTCCCTTTGTTCCTTCTTGAGCCTTTGTTATTACCTGCTCCTTGATGGTAGGCTTTTCAACCACTTCCTCTTCTCTTTCGCTCTTAGGTACGTGGTGCTTTAGTTCTTCTAGGAAATCGTCTACTGTAATTCCCTTGCCTTCTGGCATAGCTGTAAGGTCTACCTCTGGTGGAACTGGGTTGTACTCTTCCGCTTCTACCTTTACAGGTTCTTCCTCTTCAAAGCGAATAGCGGGCATTTCCATTGTGCCTAGCTTTTCAACTTCGTTGAACAGTTCCTCTACAGGGTCCTTTGACGCACCCACCTCTACCTTGGTCCAGTCGAATACTACCTCTTCAGTCTTCTTTGGCTTTTCATCTTGGGAAGGATATCCTGATAGGTCCCAGGCAAAGTCCATTGTATCGAACTTCCTTGGTGCTCTAGGTTCAACATCTAGGATTTCCTTTTCCTTCATTTCATTCTCGATCTTAAATGGAGGATTGAAAACCACCTCTTCGTAGATGCTTGGCTGTATTCTTTCTATCTTGGCTCCACACTGTGGGCAGAAATTATCTATTTCGCTTAATTCTTTTCCGCAAGTCTTACAAATCATAATAGCCTCCAATTATTCCTTGATTTGCTTCCTAAGTTGCTCTTCTGTATATTCAGTACCGTTCTTGCTAATTCCGCTAGTGCGGTCTAGGTACATAGGTCTCTTCTCCACCTCTACCAAAGGTTCTTCCTTTTCCATGGATGCAAGATCCTTCATAAGGTTTTCGTATCCAGAGTCCTCAGCGGTCTTAACTATGACCTCTTCCACTCTGTCCCTTATTTCTTCGGCCTTTGCTCTATCCTCGGAGTTAACCTGTCTATTGTCTATATATATTATTCCTGGAACGTTTTTATCCAGTGGCTTTTCTTCCTTCTTGTTCACGCTGGAAGCTACTATTTGAATCTTCTTTTCCAGTTCTTCCTGTGAAGCCTCAGCCTGTGCTTTCAGTTTCTTATGCTTCTTTGCGTTGGATATTATCAGGATTAAAAGCAATAAAAGTATTACAAAAAGTACCACTGAAACGGATGGAACTATGCCAAAATTATCTTCCAGTGTACCTAGGCAATTATCTATGCTTTTACATATTTGTTCCCATAAATTCTTCATAGCCTTTTAATATTTTCTCCTTATACGTATAGCTTTTTATATTATACTACAAAAAGGTTACAATATCAACGAAATATAGTATTTTGAGAGGCAATATTTCTTGCTCAATTTAACATTTTTTTATAATATGTTGTTGACTTTTAATATGACAGGTGATATTATACTCAATGTGCCAATGAGATATGGAGCATTAGCTCAGCTGGCAGAGCACCTGACTCTTAATCAGGGTGTCCAGGGTTCGAACCCCTGATGCTCCACCAAATAAGGTAGTAGATTTTGATAGAAAGTCTACTACCTTTTTTATTTCAGAAGCGGACTTCAAATTCTTCCATTGCCGGAACTTGCGTCCCTTTGGTACAATAGGAAAAGATAAATAAAAATTTGTTGTGGAAATGACTGATGTTAATCTGCGTTGCTTGCGGCAATGGCTCTTTTGGCTTTAGAGTAGGACCATCTCAAACAAGGAGGCAGAGATTATGTTGAATGAAAACATTAAAAAACTAAGAAAATCAAAAGGGTTGTCACAAGAAGAACTTGCCATTAAGTTGAATGTGGTGAGACAGACTGTATCAAAGTGGGAGAATGGTTTATCCGTACCAGACTCATGTATGCTGATTGCAATGGCTGATGAATTGGATACATCTGTAGGTGTATTGCTTGGAGAACCTGTGACGGAACCGATGCCAGATGACCTAAAGGTAATCTCTGAAAAGTTAGAGGTGATTAATTTACAATTGGCAAAGAGAAGCACGGCTAAAGTGAAAGCTCTCCGCTGGATACTGATCTCGTTATGTGCGCTTATAGTAATTGTATTTATTGCACTTGCTGTTATGCAGAGTTCTTATTTGGGGTGGGATTATAATAATCCCGAATTAGCGGTAGCCGGAACAATAATGCATGGATTTGAATTCTTATTTGTCAGACTTGCGCCCTTTGTGTTTATTGCGGCAGTGATTTGTATTGTGCTTACATACAGAGGGGGCAGAAAAGAATGAAAAAGAATATCAAAGTCTCAATTTTAGTTATTCTTGCTTTGGTGATAGTATTCGCCGTAGTAAAAATCAGAATGATTGATGATGCGCCGCTGCAGGCAGAAGATGATGAAATCAAAGTAAATATTAGATTGGATTTGGATGAGGATATTGGCCTGTTTCTAATCAGTTATGACGTTAACGGTGCTGAGGGATCGGGTGGAGTATCCAACGCTGATCATTCTATGTTAAAAAAAGACAGTAAGGATTTATATTGGTCGTTCTATAAGGAACAACTTGAAACTGACGCTGATGCAGCGGATGTGAAATTATCCTTCACAGTCGTAACAGACTATTTTGAACCGAATTACGATAATAACTATCCAGAAGAATACACGATACCGATGGATGCCATTTCATTTCATGCAAATTTTGGAGAGATCTACTATGTGACAATCAAAGGCAGTAAGGTCAATGGTTATCAAGTGTTCATAGGTGAATCGTGACAAATC
>JAKSSK010000032.1 GCA_024403135.1 Clostridia bacterium | reverse complement strand
CGGAAGAACAGTAGGTTCAGGCGTTGTAACTGAAATCATCGAATAATTAAATGATAAATTAGACCACTCTCATGAGTGGTCTTTTTTGTTGTAATTCCAATATTTATGTGATATAATTTATTGGATTATCAGATATGGATAGGAGATATTGCCATGAGAGGCGATCAAGAAGCTAGAGAAAGAAGACTTAGACAAATATGTCCTCCTGGTCTAAAGAAGTTTGGATCGGTTATGGGCATCATATACATTGTTCTTTTAATAGTTTTAGAGGCACTTCTAATATATATAGACATTTTACCTCTAAAGTACATGTGCATCGTACTTGTTGGCTTAACGCTAATAAGCCTTTGCCTTGTGCCTTTGCTTTTAATAAAAAATATTAAGAAGAATAAAAAGATTCCTGCAGTGGTAATCGCAGTCATCCTTGTGCTTGTATTTGCGCTTGGCATCGCTTACCTAGGAAACACTTTAGGCTTCTTTGCTAGGGTATTCGGAGCAGGCGGCGAAACGGTTGACTACGATGTACTGGTTAGATCTTCAAGCGAATACGAACAGGTTGAAGAGATAGAAGGAAAGACGGTAGGAACACTTGCACTTATAGATACCACACTTTCAGATGCTAAGGATAAACTTAGTGAGGAAGTAAAGGTTGACTACGATATGGTGGACAAGTCAGCAGCAGAACTATGTGATGACCTAATCGACCAGGATTACGAGGTAATATTGCTTTCAGATGCAAGCTACAATACATTGTGCGAAGAAAACAATAGCTATGAGGACAAGACCAAGATCCTTTACACTGTGACAGTAACAAAGGAGATTAAGAGCAACAAGGAAGTTGATGTAACTAAAGAACCGTTCAACGTTCTAATAAGCGGCAACGACACAACAGGAGAAATTACAGACGTAGCCAAATCTGACGTAAACATGATCATGACTGTAAATCCTAAGACACACAAGATTAGGCTTACATCAATTCCTAGAGATTACTACGTACACGTTCCTAGCCTTGATGCATACGATAAGTTAACCCATACAGGTAACTTTGGCGTAGACACTACGGCCGAGACAATAGAGGAGCTGCTTGGAATAGATGTTAACTACTATGTAAAGGTGAACTTCACATGCGTAGTTGAGCTAGTAGATGCAATCGGCGGAATCGATGTTAAATCCGACTACGACTTTGTAACTAGCGGAAGACAGAACAACGGCTACCAGTTCCACGTGGGAATGAACCACTGCGATGGAGCTCACGCCCTAGCATTCTCCAGAGAAAGACATGCTTTTCCTTCAGGAGATAACCAGAGAGTTCTTAACCAGCAAAAGGTAATTGAAGCCATGATCAAGAAATGCACTTCAAGCACAGTAATTCTTACAAAGTATGGCTCAATACTTGGAGCGGTTGGCAAATACATGAAGACAAACATGTCTGACAAGAATGTTAAGAAACTTGCTAAGCTTCAGCTTTCGGATATGAAGGGCTGGAAGATTACAAAGGGCGCTTTGGTAGGTACAGGAGCAACAAGCACCGTATACTCATTAGGCAGTGCGCAGTGTTATGTAATGATGCCTGACCAGGTTTCACTAGCAGAGGCAAGTGAAGGAATACACAAGGTAATGAAGGGTGAAAAATAGCCCTTGACATTGAAATTCTAGTGCTTTATACTTATATAGCAACTTTATGAGTAAAAATAAAAGCAGGGCTGGATTTCTAACCCTGAATTTTGAGTTAAATGGAGGACAATCACAATGAGAGTTAAAGTAATTTTAGCATGCACAGAGTGCAAGCAAAGAAACTACAACACAATGAAGAACAAGAAGAACGATCCAGATCGTATCGAAATAAGAAAGTATTGTAAGTTCTGCAAGAAGGAAACTTTACACAAGGAAACTAAGTAGTTAGGAGAGTAACTATGGCAAAGGAAAAGAAGAAAGAGAAAAAGGGTAGGTTTGCAGGAATGAAGGAATTCCTAGTAGGCGTTAAGCTTGAAATGAGCAAGGTAGTATGGCCTACAAAGAAGGAAATCGTTTCATTTACAGCAGTTGTATTAGTTGCTTGTGCATTCTTTACTATCGCATTCTGGGCAATCGATACAGGATTCCTTGCTGCACTTAAGGCAGTATTAAATATCGATTTAGCATAGTATATATATTAAGGAAGGTACTCGGATGTCAGAAGAAAAACAAGCTAGATGGTATGTAGTTCATACATATTCGGGCCATGAAAACAAAGTAAAAATGAATATTGAAAAATTGGCTATGAACCGTGGCATGCAGGATAAGATTCTGGAAGTAGTAGTACCAACTGAGGATGTTGTCGAAGTAAAAGACAACGGACAACGCAAGATTAGAACTAGGAAACTATTCCCTAGTTACGTAATTATCAAGATGATTGTCGACACCGATTCTTGGTACCTAGTAAGAAATACACAGGGTGTTACAGGATTCGTGGGTCATGGCTCCAACCCTATTCCACTAACAGACGAAGAAGTCTGCAGAATGGGAATAGAAAAAGTACATATAGATGTTGACTTTGAAGTAGGCGATACTGTAAGAGTTATCAGCGGACCTTTTGCAACACAAGTTCTTGAGGTTGAGGAAATCAATCCAGAAAAGCAAATCGTACGTGGTAAGACATCTATGTTTGGTAGAGATACCCCTATAGAATTAGAATTTGGACAAGTTGAAAAATTCTAATCCAAGGTTGGGATATTTAAAATCTTAAGAAAGGAGAAGACGTATGGCGAAGAAAGTAGAAGGTTATATCAAGCTACAAATCGCAGCCGGTAATGCAACTCCAGCACCTCCAGTAGGTCCAGCTTTAGGACAACACGGTGTAAACATTATGGACTTCTGTAAGCAATTCAATGCTAGAACACAAGACCAGCCAGGAATGATTATTCCAGTTGTAATTACAGTTTTCGCAGACAGATCATTCACATTCGTTTGCAAAACACCACCTGCAGCTGTTTTAATTAAGAAAGCAGCAAAACTTGAAAAAGCTTCAGGCGAACCTAACAAGACTAAGGTTGCAACTTTAACAAGAGCTCAAGCAGAAGAAATCGCAAAGATTAAGATGCCTGACTTAAATGCAGCAAATCTTGACTCAGCTACTGAGATGATCAAGGGTACAGCAAGAAGCATGGGAATCGTTATTGAAGATTAATTGATGGGAGACTTAATAAGTCGTTAGTACCACGAGGAGGTAAAACATGCCTAAAAGAGGTAAAAAGTATGTAGAAGCAGCAGCTAAGTTCGACAAGACTGTTCTTCAAGAAATCGAAGACGCTATGAAGATCGTAGTTGACACTGCAAGCGCAAAGTTCGATGAAACAATCGAAGCACACGTTAGACTAGGCGTTGATGGAAGACACGCTGACCAACAAGTAAGAGGAGCAATTGTACTTCCACACGGAACTGGTAAGACAAAGAAAGTTTTAGTATTTGCTAAGGGAGCTAAGGCTGAAGAAGCTGAAGCAGCTGGCGCTGATTATGTTGGTGCTGAAGAATTAGCAGATAAGATCAAATCACAAAACTGGTTTGATTATGATGTAGTAGTAGCTACTCCAGATATGATGGGTGTAGTAGGTAAGCTAGGTAAGGTTCTAGGACCTAAGGGCTTAATGCCATCACCAAAGGCTGGTACAGTTACAATGGACGTTTCCAAGGCTTTAGCAGAAATCAAAGCTGGTAAAGTTGAATATCGTCTAGACAAGACTAACATCATCCACACTCCAATTGGAAAGGCTTCATTCGGACCTGAAAAGTTACAAGATAACTTCATGGCACTTATGGAAGCAATCGTAAAGGCAAAACCTGCAGCAGCTAAGGGACAATACCTAAGATCAGTTACTGTAGCAGCTACAATGGGCCCTGGAGTAAAGGTTAACCCAGCAAAGATTACATTCTAATTGGTAAATAAATACGAAATTTAACCGAAGACAGCGGGTGCGAAAGCTTAATTTCCCGCCGAGGTACGATATAAATTATTGACCTCGCCACTCTTTGACGAGGTTGTTTTATAAAGTACCATATTTTGGATCTAGCGGTAGATTCAAGAAAGGAGAAAAAAGTTAATGTCATTAGAAGCTCAAAAAGCAAAACAAGTTGTAATTGACGAAATTAAGGGCAAGCTAGAAAACGCTCAATCAGCAGTTATTATCGACTACATGGGAATCACTGTAGAACAAGCTGATGCTATGAGAAAGAAACTAAGAGAAGCCAACGTTGACTACACAGTATATAAGAATACTCTAATCAAGAGAGCTATCGAAGGAACAGATTTTGCTCCTCTAGCAGAAGTTCTTGATGGACCTAGCGCACTAGCAATCAGTACTGAAGATGCTACTGCACCAGCAAGAGTATTAAACGAATCAATTAAGGAATTCAAGAAGATGGAATTCAAGGCTGGCGTTGTTGAAGGAGAATACTTCGATAAGGACGGAATCCAAGCAATCGCAGATATTCCATCAAGAGATGTACTTATCGCAAAATTCATGGGAAGTATCCAATCACCAGTTTCAAAGATGGTACGTACTTTCCAAGCTATCGCAGATGCGAAGGAAGCTTAATTTTAAATTAGATTATTAAAAGGAGAAATAAAATGAATAAGGAACAAATTATCGAAGCTATAAAGGCTATGTCAGTTTTAGAATTAAATGAATTAGTTAAAGCTTGTGAAGAAGAATTCGGCGTATCAGCAGCAGCTCCAGTAGCAGTTGCAGGTGCAGCAGCAGGCGGTGCAGCAGCAGAAGAAAAGACTGAATTCACAGTAGTTCTTGCAGAAGTAGGAGCTGAAAAGATTAAGGTTATCAAGGCTGTTAGAGAATTAACAGGTCTAGGTCTAAAGGAAGCTAAGGAATTAGTTGACGGAGCACCTGCTAACATCAAGGAAGACGTTGATAAGGCAGAAGCAGACGCTATTAAGGCTGCTTTAGAAGAAGTTGGCGCAAAGGTAGAATTAAAGTAATTAAAACCAAAAGCCATAGGACTCATCCAGAGGATGGGTCCTTTTTTATTGCGCCGCAGCAAAAGGTTGCGTTTTTGCTATAAATCAAAACCTAAACGCACACCCCCAGTGCGTTTTACCAATATTATTACTCAAAAACGCACAGAATCCACCCTTGGGATTAATATGTTGTGCGTTTTTGCTATTGTCTAGATCAAAAACGCACAGGATCCGTGAGTCTCATATGAAAGAAATGATAAAAACGCACTAAATCTCTGCGGCAAAGCGGTAAAAGGAGTATCCCATCTTTTTTATAAAAGTTATCGTAAACCTATTGCATTGTTGACGGATATATGATATAGTAGTACATTGCCATAACAAGCAGAACTGATAAATTTTAAGGAGGATGATTATGCCAAAACCTATACAAGTTGGACGTAAAGAACGTATGACTTTTGCGAAAATCAACGAGGTTTGCAAGATGCCAAACCTTATTGACATCCAGACAAAATCATTTAAATGGTTCATCGAAGAAGGCCTAAGAGAAGTGTTTGAAGACATCTCTCCAATTAGAGATTATGCAGACAATTTTTCATTAGAATTCTTAGACTACGAGCTATCAAATGAGACAAAATACGATGAGGAAGAGTGCAAGGAAAGAGACGCAACTTATGCAGCTCCATTAAAGGTAAAGGTTAGACTAGTCAACAAGGAGACAGGAGAAGCTTCAGAATCAGAAGTATTCATGGGCGACTTCCCTCTAATGACAGACAAGGGTACTTTCGTTTACAACGGTGCAGAAAGAGTTGTAGTTACTCAACTTGTAAGTTCAACAGGCGTATACTTTGACTCAGATGCTGAAAATCCAGCTAAGAAGCTATTTGCAGCAACTATCAAGCCTAATAGAGGAGCATGGATTGAGTACGAAACAGACCAGCAGGAAGTAATCTATGCAAAGGTTGACCGTACGAGAAAGCAACCAGTAACTACTCTACTTAGAGCATTTGGTCTAGAGAAGAGAGATGGAGTAGATGAGATCATCGAAACATTTGGTCCAGACGAGCGTCTATTAAAGACTCTTGAAAAGGATAACACCATCAACACTCAGGACGATGCTTTAATCGAAGTATACAAGAAATTAAGACCTGGTGAACCTCCTTCAGCAGAAAACGCTAAATCATTAATCTTCGGCATGTTCTTTGATGCTAAACGTTATGACTTAGCAAAGGTTGGCAGATATAAATATAATAAGAAGCTTGGACTATCCGAAAGAATCAACGGCGTAGTTCTAGCTGAAGACGTAATCAGCCCAAGCGGTGAAATCCTAGCACAAAAGGGTCAAACAGTAGATAAAGACCTTGCTATGGAAATCGAAAACTCAGGTGTAGTTTACGTAATGGCGTACGGCCAAGAAAAGGGTAAGGAAGAAATGGTTACCAAAGTTATCGGTAACAACTTCGTAGACCTTCAAAGCCACGTCAATTTTGACGTGCAAGATTTAAGAGTCGCAAAGAAGGTTTTCTATCCTGTTTTATGCGAAATTCTAGAAGACAATGAAACAGAAGAAGACATCAAGAAGGCACTTTTAGATAGAAAGAACGAGCTATCTCCTAAGCACGTTCTAGTAGAAGACGTTTTGGCATCAGTCAGCTACATTTTAAACTTAAACTATGGTATTGGCAGAACTGACGATATTGACCATCTAGGTAATAGAAGATTAAAGACTGTTGGAGAACTTCTTCAAAACCAATTCAGAATTGGTCTTGCAAGAATGGAAAAGAACGTCAAGGAAAGAATGACAATTCAAGTACAAGACAAGGAATCCGTTACTCCTCAGCAGCTAATGAACATCAGACCTGTAACTGCAGCTATCAAGGAATTCTTCGGTAGTTCACAGTTGTCTCAATTCATGGACCAAAACAACCCACTTGCTGAACTTACTCACAAGAGAAGACTTTCAGCACTTGGACCAGGCGGTCTATCAAGAGAAAGAGCAGGCCTAGAAGTTAGAGACGTTCACCACTCACACTATGGTAGAATGTGCCCTATCGAATCACCAGAAGGCCAGAACATCGGTCTAATCGGTTCTCTAACTACTTACGGAGTTATCAACGAATACGGTTTCATCGAAACTCCATATAGAAAGGTAGAAAAGAAGTACGATAAGGACGGTAAGGTTACTGAAGTTATCGTTACAGACGAAATCCATTATCTAGCAGCAGACGAAGAAGAACCATTAATCGTTGCACAGGCAAACGAACCTCTAGATGAAAAGGGACACTTCCTAAATGCAAAGGTTGCATCAAGAGGCGTTGGCGGAGAAATCGAACTTGCTCCTAGAGAAAGAATAGATTACATGGACGTATCACCTAAGCAGGTAGTATCAGTTGCTACTGCAATGATTCCGTTCCTAGAAAACGACGACGCAAACCGTGCCCTAATGGGTTCCAACATGCAGCGTCAAGCAGTTCCTCTACTTGTAACAGAAAGCCCTATGGTTGGTACAGGTATGGAATACCAAGCAGCAAGAGATTCAGGGGTAGTTATCCTAGCTAAGAACGCAGGTACTGTTGAATTTGTTGATGCTACAACTATTAAGATCAGAAGAGACGTAGATAACGAGTTAGATGAATACAAGCTTCTTAAGTTTAAGAGATCAAACCAGGGAACTTGTGTTGACCAAAGACCTATCGTTAGCCACGGAGAACATATTGAAGAAGGCGAAGTAATCGCAGATGGTCCTTCAACTAACCTTGGAGAAATCTCACTAGGTAAGAACCTACTTATCGGTTTCATGACTTGGGAAGGATACAACTACGAAGACGCTATCATCCTTAACGAAAGACTTCTTATGGATGACGTACTTACTTCAATTCACATCGAAGAATACGAAGCAGAAGCTAGAACTACTAAGCTTGGACCTGAAGAGATCACAAGAGAAATTCCAAACGTTGGAGAAGATGCTCTTAAGGATCTTGACGAAGAAGGTATCGTAAGAATCGGTGCAGAAGTAACTTCAGGAGACATCCTAGTTGGTAAGGTTACTCCAAAGGGAGATACTGAATCAACTCCAGAAGAAAAGCTACTTAGAGCTATCTTTGGCGAAAAGGCTAGAGAAGTTAGAGATACATCACTTAGAGTACCTCATGGCGAAACAGGTATCGTTGTAGACATTAAGGTCTTCTCAAGAGAGAACAACGATGAACTACCACCAGGAGTTAACAAGCTGGTTAGAGTATACATCGCTACAAAGAGAAAGATTAACGTAGGCGACAAGATGGCTGGACGTCACGGTAACAAGGGTGTAATTTCAAGAATATTACCACAGGAAGATATGCCATTCCTAGAAGATGGTACTTCACTTCAAGTAATGCTTAACCCTCTAGGCGTTCCATCACGTATGAACGTTGGACAGGTACTAGAAGTTCACCTTGGACTTGCAGCTAAGTCTAAAGGCTGGTACATCGCAACTCCAGTATTCGATGGTGCTAGAGAAAAAGACATCATGGAACTACTAAAGGAATGCGGATATCCTGAAACTGGTAAGTTAAAGCTAAGAGATGGTAGAACAGGCGAATGGTTCGAAAACCCAGTAACAGTAGGTTACATGTACATGCTGAAACTCCACCACTTAGTAGACGATAAGATCCACGCAAGAAGTACTGGTCCATACTCCCTAGTAACTCAACAACCTCTAGGTGGTAAGGCTCAATTCGGTGGACAACGTTTCGGAGAAATGGAAGTATGGGCACTAGAAGCTTACGGTGCAGCATACACATTACAGGAAATCTTAACAGTCAAATCCGATGACCTAATCGGAAGAGTTAAGACTTACGAAGCTATCGTTAAGGGCGAAAACATTCCAAGCCCTGGCATCCCTGAATCATTCAAGGTACTTATCAAGGAAATGCAATCACTAGGCCTTGATGTTAAGGTACTTTCAGGGGACAACGAAGAAATAGATATTAAAGCTGACGCAGAACTTGACGAAGCAAAGGATTACAGAAAACTTGTAATGGAAGACAACGACCTACAAAATCCTGAAGAACTTTTAGGAGAAGGTTTCATAGAAGTATCTGAAGACGATCCTTTAGACGAAATGTAGGAAAGGGGGAAGTGAAATGCAAGATATGAATAATCATGAACTAAACAACTTTGAATCATTGCAAATCAACTTAGCTTCAACTGAGAAGATTTTAGAATGGTCATATGGCGAAGTAACTAAACCTGAAACTATCAACTACAGAACTCTTAAGCCTGAAAGGGATGGACTGTTCTGCCAAAAGATTTTCGGACCTATGAAGGACTGGGAATGTGCATGCGGAAAGTACAAGAGAGTTAAGTACAAGGGCTGCGTATGCCCACAATGTGGCGTAGAAGTTACTAAGGCAAAGGTAAGAAGAGAGAGAATGGGACACATTAAGCTTGCTGCTCCAGTTTCTCACATCTGGTATTTCAAGGGCATTCCTTCAAGAATGGGTATCATGCTTAGCATCACACCTAGAAACCTTGAAAAGGTTCTTTACTTTGCATCATACATAGTAATGGATCCAGGCGACACTGGATTTGAAAAGAAGCAAATCATTTCTGAAGAAGAATACAGAAATGCAAAGGAACAAGGTCTAAACTTTAGAGCTGGCATGGGTGCAGAATCCATCAGAGAACTTCTTGCTGAAATCGACCTAGAGGAACTTTCAGCTCAGTTAAAGGCAGAGCTAAAGAACGCAACAGGCCAAAAGAAGGGCAAGATCGTAAAGAAGCTTGAAGTTGTTGAAGCTTTAAGACTATCTGGAAACAGACCAGAAAACATGATCTTAGAGGTAGTTCCTGTAATTCCACCTGATCTAAGACCTATGGTACAACTAGATGGTGGTAGATTTGCTACTTCAGATTTAAATGACCTTTACAGAAGGGTTATCAATAGAAACAACAGATTAAAGAAGCTATTAGAGCTTGGAGCTCCAGACATTATCGTTAGAAACGAAAAGAGAATGCTGCAGGAAGCTGTAGACTCACTTATCGACAACGGTAGAAGAGGAAGAGCTGTAACAGGCCCTGGCTCAAGACCACTTAAGTCACTATCAGATATGCTTAAGGGTAAGCAAGGTAGATTTAGACAGAACCTACTAGGTAAGCGTGTAGACTACTCTGGACGTTCAGTAATCGTAGTAGGACCTGAACTAAGATTCTGGCAATGCGGTCTTCCTAAGAAGATGGCTCTAGAACTATTCAAGCCTTTCATCATGAAGGAATTAGTTGAAAGAGACCTTGCTAAGAACATTAAGAGTGCAAAGAATATGGTTGAAAAGGTTAGCCCAGAAGTATGGGATGTACTTGAAGAGGTAATCAAGGAGCATCCTGTAATGCTAAACCGTGCCCCTACTCTTCACAGACTAGGTATTCAGGCATTCGAACCAGTTCTAGTAGAAGGTAAGGCAATCAAGCTTCACCCACTAGCTTGTACAGCATTCAACGCCGACTTCGACGGAGACCAGATGGCCGTTCACGTACCACTATCAGTTGAAGCACAGGCAGAAGCAAGATTCCTAATGCTTTCAGTAAACAATATCCTAGCTCCTAAGGATGGTTCACCTATCACTACTCCTACACAGGACATGATCCTAGGTGCATACTATCTAACATTCCCAGGCATCTGCCGTAAGGTAGTTGACGGAAAGAGCTTCGATAGAACAGACGAATACAAAGACGAAGAAAAGAATAGAGCTGATGGATTCGAAAGAGTTCCAGAAAAGGGAGATGGAAAAGCCTTCACAGATATGGACGAAATGTTAATGGCATATCAGAATGGCGAAGTTTCAACTCACGCAAAGGTTAAGGTAAGAATGTACTTCAACGGCGAAGGACACATTGTAGAATCAACAGTAGGTAGATTCATCTACAACGCTGAGATCCCTCAAGACCTAGGCTTCGTAGATAGAAGCGTAGATCCTTACGGACTTGAAGTAAACTTCCTATGCACAAAGAAGGAACTTGGAAAGATCATCAACAACTGTTACAAGAAGCACGGCAATACTGGTACTGCAATCATGCTTGACTACATCAAGGACATGGGCTACCACTATTCAACTAAGGCTGCTGTAACAATCGGCGTATCCGACATGGAAATTCCAGAAGAAAAGTGGGATATCATCAAGGAAGCTGAAGAAAAGGTTGAAACTTGTGAAGAATTCTTTGAAGAAGGTCTAATGACTGACAAGGAAAGATACGACAAGGTTATCA
>JAKSSK010000031.1 GCA_024403135.1 Clostridia bacterium | reverse complement strand
AACCTGCAACCAACGCATTCGTAGTGCGGTACTCTATCCATTGAGCTACACCCCCAAAAGTATTGCTACCTGGCTATTATACAAAACCTAGTCCCTTTTGTCAAAGGCTACAGTCCTTGCATAGTCCAGATATTATTGAATCATCGCAGGAAATGGTAAAGCCATGATCCTGTAAGACGTGGCTGGATATTTCATCCATGAAGCCGCAGTCCAGGTGTATTAGCTTTCCACATTTTTTGCATTTCAAGTGAAGATGCTCATCGCATCTATGATCTCTATCCACCAGCTGGTAAGTGGAAGCAACCTTAATAAGTTCTCCTGCCTCCTCCAGCTTGTCTAGATACCTATATATGGTCGTAACGTTTACGTGGTTATCCTGTGAATCTAAGTGTTTTTCAATATCCACCACGCTAACAGCCTTGTCCTTGTTCTTTTCAAGGAAGTCCATTATCCTTGCTCTGTTATTAGTTCTGTATGTCATTAGAATGTCACTCCCAGTATGTCAATTACTATGCCCCATACTACTCCAAGTCCGTACAGGGTAGCGATGATCAGTAGGTTCTCCTTGGTGTGATGGTTTTCCTTTACCAGTACAAGAAGGCCTACCCCTGCCCCTACTAAAAGGCCGCTCATCATAGCTCCAGCCCCGATTATTCCATCAAGGTAAAGCTGAGTGATGGCTACCGATGCCGAGCAGTTAGGAATTAGTCCAACCAGTCCTGCTAAGATTTCTCCAAGAACAGGAATATTTGAAAGCACCGTCTCAAGGGCGTGTTCGCCTACCACGTAGATCAGTCCGTTTATGGCTAAACTAAAGATGAAGATGAAGAAGAATACCTTTAGTGTATGGCCTATTGCGCTTGCTAGGATGCTGCCTGCGCAGTTACAGGTTTCAACTTCTTCTACAGTCCTTGCCTTTCTCTTTCTAACCAGCCAGCCTAGAGCAAAATCTACGAAGAAGCCAGATACCATGCCTATTACCACCTTTACAGCAAGAATCTTCAGTATGGTTTGAATTGGCACGTTCTCCGAGATCATGATAGGAAGCATCTCATCTGAAGTTGAAAGGTAGATGGAAATTAAAGTTCCAATGGTTATTAGCCTTCCAACGTAGAAGTTTGATGCCACCGTAGAGAATCCACACTGAGGTATTACTCCAAGAAGTCCTCCCCAGATTGGGCCTACTCTGCCAGCGCCTTTTATTAACTTTTTCGATCTGTCGCTAGCTGCTCTTTCCAGTATCCCCATAACCAGATATGTTAGGAACAGGAATGGAAGAAGCTTTAAACTATCCACTAACGCATCAAGAATAAAGTCTAACATGTGTACTCCTTAATTAAAAAACGCAAATGATTTGAATTTGCAAACCGTTTGCGTTTTTGATTATATCAAGTATTGTGTTCCTTTGCAACCCCTATTTCTTAAAGTACGATATGTACTGAATCTTGTTAGGGCTATCTGGGAATAGGTAGTTATGTAATTCGATGAAGTAGTCATCTGTCATGCTAGCGATGAAGTCAGTAACTATCTGGTTCTTCTCCTGCTCCCTGTACGGAGTACCTTTATAGAAGAGGTTCTTTTCCTCCACGTAGTTGATGTGGTGCCTGTAAATTACAGAGCTTTCATCCTTTCTTTCAAGGTCAAGTAAAAGCTTGTAGTATACTTCGTTAAACATCTTACCGATGACTTCATACTTTTCACTTACCTTCTTGCTGTGGTATATCACCTGGTAGTTTTCCTTCTTTGCTAGCTTAAGGTCCATGTATGCCTCCTGACTTAGAAGGATGTGATCCTTGCCATAGCTGTTCTCGATGATGTCCACTATCAGGTTGTTTATCATCTTGGCGTTTTGAGTGCCTATCCTCTCGGTGGTAAACTTGTAGTCAGCGTCAATAAGCTTAGCTGTCTGAGCATCCTGCCTATCCTTACCAAGGTAGGCAATCATGTCGCAGATTCTAACCACGCAGCCTTCTAATGTCATAGGTACCAGCTTTTCAATGCCGCTAGCCCCTAGAACGTAGCAATCCTCAACTTCCTTATCGAAGGTTTCAAAGGTCTTTCCCTTGGAAGGCCTGTACTCCTGCTGCTCGAACTCACCGTTGTGGCAAAGAATACCATCTAGGGTCTGAAGTGATAGATTTCTGTTGAACATTACATCCAGCACCCTGGTGCTCTGCACATTGTGGTTAAAGGCTCTTCCGGTCTCCTTCTTAAGGATCTCGCTTAAGAAAGCTTCACCAGCGTGGCCAAAAGGTGTGTGTCCGATGTCGTGGCCTAAAGATATAGCCTCTATTAGATCCTGGTTAAGACCTAAAACCGCTCCAATATTTCTAGCTATGCGGGATACCAGCTGAACGTGAAGTGCCCTTCTTGAAATATCGTCGTTGTGGTAGAAGGAGAAAACCTGAGTCTTATCCGTATAGCGGTTATAGTAAGGAAGGTGAAGTATCTTTTCAATGTCCCTTACGTAAGGAGGTCTCCAAAGGTTTGCAACATCCATGTTGTTATCCCTTCGTATAACTTCCTCATCCTTACATCTATATGGGTTTTCCCAGTGATTCTTTCTATCCTCTAGTATTCTACTTTGTATATTCTTGCTTAACTTAGCGTATCTTGAAGTGTCTTGCAAAATGGTTCTCCTTATTTTGTGTTGTCATTTCTCCTTACATTGTAGTATAATATGTCAAATGATTTCAAGGAGAAAATTATGGTAAGAAATGAAACTATCTCTCAAAGAATAGAGAGAAAAATTGAAGGAAAGCAGAGAGTCGTTGCTGTTGCAAGAGGCGATGAAAAGCCAGATTTAGTGCTTAAAAACGCCACATATCTAAACATGTTCAGCAACGAATTTCTTAAAGCGGACATCGCCATAGCTGGCGGCCTTATCGTAGGTATAGGTGAGTACTATGCAGATAACGAGATCGATGTAGAGGGCAAGGTAATCTGCCCAGGCTTCATAGATGCACACATCCATCTTGAAAGTTCCCTGGTAACTCCTAGCGAGTTTGCCAAGGCTGTAGTAAGCCACGGAACTACTACCGTAATCACTGACCCTCACGAAATTGCCAATGTTATGGGTATAGACGGCATTAACTACATGCTGGAGTCCACATATAACCTACCTATAGACGTTCACTTCATGCTTCCATCCTGTGTACCTGCTACACCTATGGACGAAAGTGGCGCAGACCTAGATTATCTAATTATCGACCATCTGTACGAGCATCCAAGGGTAATAGGTCTTGCTGAAATGATGAACTTCGAAGGAGTAATAAACGGTGACGAGGAGTGCCTAGAAAAGATTTTAGGCTCCCAGGCTCATCACCTTAAGATTGACGGCCACGCTCCTGGTCTTTCAGGAAACAGGCTTAACGCATACATCTCAGCCGGCGTATATTCCGACCACGAGTGTTTCGACTACGACAACGCCCTAGAGAAGCTGCGTAAAGGCCAGTTCATCATGATCAGAGAAGGTACTGCTGCACATAACCTGGAAGCTCTAGCTCCACTTATCAGCGTAAAGTACCACTCAAGATGCATGTTCGCAACTGACGACAAGCATCCTAATGACCTGCTTGAAAAGGGTCACATCGACTACATAGTAAACAAAGCCGTTGAATACGGCGTTAATCCGCTTCTTGCAATTAAGATTGCTACCCACGAAGCTGCTAGATACTTTAACCTAAACAACAAGGGGGCCATTGCTCCTGGATACCTGGCTGACATCGTAGTCCTAGATAAGATCGAGGACTTTAAGGTTGAAAAGGTATTCAAGAAGGGCAAACTTGTATACTCTGACGGCAAAGTTGCAGACTTTGAAGTACCTGAAGTTGCTCCTAAGCTAATAAAGCATGCACATAACACCTTCAACGTTAAGCAGGTTGTTGCAGAGGACTTTAAGCTAGGGGATGCACCAGTAATCGGTCTTACTGCTGGCGAACTTCTTACTACAGACTGCGGCAGAAGCGATAAAATCGATGTTTCAAAGGACATCCTAAAAGTTGCAGTAGTTGAAAGACATAAAGGCACAGGCCACATCGGTCTTTCATACATAAATGGCTACGGCATGAAGGAAGGCGCAGTTGCTACAAGCATCTCCCACGACTCCCACAACATCATCGCTGTAGGAACTAACGACGAAGATATCGCATTAGCCGTAAATGAAATAGTTAAGGCTAAGGGCGGAATCTGCGTAGTAAAGGGTGGCAAGGTAATAGGCCAAGTTGAGCTTGCAATAGCAGGCCTTATGAGTGAAGAGCCTCTTGAAGTTGTAAATGCAAAGCTTGAAGAAGCAAAGGCTAAGGCCTTTGAACTTGGGGTTCCTGAGGGAATCGATCCGTTTATGACCTTGTCCTTCATATCCCTACCTGTAATACCTGCACTTAGGGTTACAACTACTGGAGTATTCGACGTAAATCAGTGGAAATATGTAAAATAGGCTATCGAAAGATAGCCTTTTTTAAATCCTGTAGATGTCTACAAACCTTATCTTCTTACCTGCCACCTTGACGTAGTTAGATATTTCTTCAACTACGCCTTTGGTCTTTACGTAGCGTCCTTTAAAGTAGTGCTCTATCTCAACCATCTCTCCTACCTGAAGGCTAGATAATCTATCGTTTATGGCCATAGCCATGTCCTCGGATATTTCTCTCCTATCCTCATATGTAAGTTTCTTTTCCTCTTTATATAATTCTTCCTCGTAGCCCTTTAAGGCTGCAAAGGGAGCGAACTGTTTTGCTCTGTTATCCATCACTTCTTATGACCTCCAATCTGGTTGTTTCTCTGGATGGTGGTGCCTCCCTCTTCAAAGTCCATGGCCCTTACCATGGAGTTCTTTCCGTACTTGTCCGTAATGCTGTTGATGGCCTCCATCACGTGTTTTTCCTTTTCCAGTTCATCCTGCGATGTGAAAAAATATAGCTGCTGGTTTTCCTCATCCTTTAAATCGTTAAAGCCAATGTTTATCCTTCTAATTGGCATATCTAGAGCTACCTCGTCGTACAGCTTCTCCATCTCACCCAATATTATCTTCTCGGAGCTGGTGTAAAAAGGCAGCCTCCTCACCCCACCTGTTGGGCTTATCATCAGCTTGTATGAGTAGCCCACGTAAAGGCTTATGGAATCTGTAACCAGTCTCTTTCTCACTAAATCCAAGGCTAGAAGCTGGGTCATCTCCTTGGTTATTAGCCTTGCCTTTTCCTTGGTGTAATCCTGAAAGAGCACCTGGCCTGAAGAAAGGGAGTTGGTCTTTGGCCTGTATTCCTTGATATCAGCTAGCTTCGTATCTTCCCTTCCTAGGGCGTGATCTATTAGTAGCTCTCCATCCACTCCAAAGGCCTTCATGATCAGCTTTCTATCGGCTTTAGCAAGCTGTTCCATGGTGTAGATGCCGTACCTTTCAAGGTGCTTTGCGGTGCCCCTACCTATCCTCCAAAAGTCCGTAAGTGGCTGATGGTCCCAAAGTTCCTTTTTATATGATTCCTCGTCTAAGATAGCTATTCCATCTTCCCTATGCTTTGCTAGGATATCCATGGAAACCTTGGCTAGGTAAAGGTTGGTTCCAATTCCTGCAGTAGCCCTGATTCCAACGGTGTCATACACATCCTTGATTATCTTCTTAGCTAAAGCTAATGGATCATTACCGTAAAGGTTCATGTACCTTGTGGCCTCTATGAACACCTCATCTATGGAGTAAACATGGATGTCCTGTTTATCGAAGTACTTTAGATATATGCCATATATCCTAGCTGAGTACTCAATGTAAAGCTGCATCCTAGGCTGAGCCATGATGTACTTAACACCTTTAGGTATTTCAAAGACCCTGCACCTATTCTTTATTCCCAGGGCCTTCATGGCTGGCGTTATGGCAAGGCAAATGGTTCCTGTTGATCTATCTGGGTCTGCCACCACCAGGTTGGTCTTCATGGGGTCAAGGCCTCTTTCAACGCACTCCACCGAAGCGTAAAAGGACTTTAAATCTATGCAAATGTATGTATCCTTCTTTTCCATATCCCCATTATACCGAACATATGTTCTTTTTTCAAGTAAAAAAAGAAGCTATGCTTCTAAAAGTGCAAAGCTTCTTTCGATCATCTCTTCTGTTTCAATGGAGTTTTGTATCTCGATGTCTCCCTGTACGCCCTCTTCCTTAAGAAGGTCTAGTTCCTTCAGCCTTCTCTTAAGCTCGGCTGCAGTTCCTAGGCTTCCGTCTATCAGCCTAATGCCTTTTCCCTGTAGTTTCTCCTCTAGGTACGGCTTTAGGAATGGATAGTGGGTGCAACCTAAAACTATTGACTCCACATTTTCATTTATGTAAGGCTCGATGTTTTCTTCAAAGTATTCATCAAGCTTAGGTCCAGATAGTATGCCCTCTTCAACGAACTCCATCAGTCCCTTGCAAGGAACAAGCACCATCTTGGCCTCCTCTTTATATACATCGAAAAGGTTTTTAAACTTTTCCTGCTTTAAGGTCATAGGAGTTGCAAGAACCAGTATCTCCCCGCCCTGATTGCAGATTACTGCAGGCTTTATTGCAGGCTCTATTCCTACTATTGGAAGGTCAGGATATTCCTTTCTAAGATCTTTTAAGCATGCGCCGCTTGCAGTGTTACAGGCTACCACAAGGCCCTTGATGCCTCGCTTTACCAGCCTATCCACCGCTTCAAAGGTAAGCCTTTTAATCTCTTCTTTTTCCTTTGTGCCATAAGGGGCGTTCTTTGAATCTCCAAAGTACAGGAAATCCTCCTTTGGCATCAGGTGGATGGCTTCCCTTAGGACGCTAAGTCCGCCTAGCCCTGAGTCCATAAACCCTATTGGCATGTTTATCTTCTTCATAAGTCTTCCTCTTGGATATATCTAACTATCTGATCCTTTATCCAGTATCCGAACCTGGTTCCCTTTAACCTGGCCTCGTGTTCCTGAATCTTTCTGTAATGTATGGCGCCGTCAAACTGGTTTTCCCAGATGTCCGAGAAGATGTAGTCGTACTCACCTTCCTCAACGTCCATCATGAACTTGATGGCATCCGCCTGTACAATCTTAATTTTATCCTTTTTATTGAACTGAGGGAATATATTTTCCTCAAAAAGTTTAATAATTTCAGGTTGAAATTCCACGATGGTGATGTCCGTAACGTCATCCCTTTGGGAGATGATGTATGGATAGTATCCTAGGCCTAGGCCTAGCACCAGCACCTTGCCAGACGCCTCCTCCATCTCCTTTTTCATGGAGTTCATCTCCGATGGGCATACGCTCATCCAGGGGATTATTCCCTCGTAGATTGTTGGAAAGTCCACCTTGCCTGTAAAGTATCCAAGCTTTGGTACCAGGTCAGGCTCATCGTACTGGAACAGCTCTCCCTTTTCGTAGGTTGCATTTGTAAGGAAGAAATCTCCTAGCTTTACATCACTGACCTTGATGTTCTTGATATACGGGTCATTGTTAAAGTCCTTAGGATCAAATACCTTTGCCTCTTTTTTAAGCTGGGCCACGTATTCTTCTCCTGCAATCTCCCTTAGGTTTAATGCCTTGATAAGGCCATCCACATCTATGATAGGATTATCCATCGCTATTATATTAGCTATATCTATGCTAATTTTTTCATATTTCTTTCTATCCATTAGAACATGTTTCCTACCAGCGCTACTAATCCTGAAACTATCCAGGCTACCGCAAACTGCCATACGACTATTCCTGCCATCCACTTAGCGCCAAGTTCTCTCTTTATTGCTGTAATTGCAGCTACGCAAGGAGTGTATAGTAGGCAGAATACCAGCATTGCCATGGCGTTTACTGGATTTAGCACACTTGTTAAAGCTACTCCTGAGTACAGGATGCTTAATGATGAAACTACGCTTTCCTTTGCAATTAAGCCTGTAACTAGAGCTGTAGTTATTCTCCAGTCTCCCAGTCCTAAAGGTGCAAATACAGGAGTTAAAAATCCTGAAATGCTGGCAAGCATCGAGTCCTGGGCATCGGCTACCACGTTAAATTCAAAGTTGAATGTCTCTAAAAACCATACTACTAGCGATGCAAGGAATATTACCGTAAATGCATTTTGCACGTAGTCCCTAGTCTTATCCCATAGAAGGTGTCCAACGTTTCTTAGGGCAGGCATTCTGTATGGGCTTAGCTCCATTACGAAAGGTACCGCTTCTCCCTTGAAAAGAGTCTTCTTTGTTAAAAGTGCGCAAAGTATTCCTGTAAGGATTCCACCAAAGTACAGGATGAACATTATTAACGCTCCCCTTCCTGGGAAGAAGGCTGCGCTAAAGAATGTATATATTGGTAGCTTTGCGGTGCAGCTCATAAACGGTATCATCATGATGGTCATCTTACGGTCACGCATGGAAGGAAGAGACCTGGTTGACATGATGGCTACTGTGGAGCATCCAAAGCCAATTAGCATAGGCACTATTGATCTTCCAGAAAGGCCTATCTTTCTGAGAAGCTTATCCATTACGAAGGCTATTCTTGCCATGTATCCTGAGTCCTCCAGTATGGATAGGAAGAAGAACAGGATAACTATGATTGGAACGAAGCTAAGGACTATGCCTACTCCGCCTATGGCCCCGTCAATTATTAACGAATGAATGATGTCGTTTACGCCCCAGCTTGTAAGGGCCTTGTCTAGCCACATGGTTAGATCCGAGATTCCTCCTGCAAGAAGTCCCTGAAGCCATGAGCCAATAACATCAAATGTCAGGTAGAAGATTAAGCCCATGATGAGAATGAAGCTAGGAATAGCTGTAAACTTTCCTGTCAAAACTTCATCCGCCTTATCGCTTCTCTCCTGATCTATGTTTTCCTCAGGCTTTACCACCGTTTCAGCGCAAAGCTTTTGGATGAACTCATATCTCATGTCGGCTATGGCCGATGCTCTATCTAGGCCAAGTTCATCCTCCATCTGAGTGATTATTTCCTCTATTGTCTTAAGCTCTAGGGATGTTAAATCTAGGGCTTCCTTTACTATTGGGTCCCCTTCTACCATCTTGGTTGCAGCAAACCTTACAGGCATTCCTGCCCTCTCTGCGTGGTCCTCTATCAGCGACATTATGCCGTGAATGCATCTATGAAGTGGCCCCTTGTCGCAGAAGTCGGTTCTGCCTGGCTTTTCCTGGAACTGAGCTATGTGAGCAGCGTGGGCTATAAGCTCGTCAATACCTTCATCGTGAATTGCACAGATAGGTACTACTGGAATTCCTAGCATGCTTTCCATTTCGTTTACCAGTATGTGGCCACCATTTTTTCTAACCTCGTCCATCATATTAAGTCCAAGGACCATTGGAACGTCCAGTTCCATAAGCTGCATGGTTAGATACAGGTTTCTCTCGATGTTTGTGGCATCCACTATGTTGATGATGCCCTTTGGCTTTTCATCTAGGATGTACTGCCTTGATACAACCTCATCAGCTGTATACGGCGAAAGTGAATATATGGAAGGTAGGTCTACAACTACCCCGTTCTTTACGTTTCTAAGAGGTCCGCTCTTCCTATTAAAATCGTCCATGTGCTGGTTATTTCCAGTAAGCTGATTGAAAAGAGTGGTCTTTCCTGCATCTGGATTTCCAACAAGGGCAAAGGTAAGTTTCTCGCCCTTAGGAAGAGGATTTTCATCCGCCTTCACGTGGAATATGCCGTCTTCACCAAGTCCTGGATGGGCATCCTCGTGAGGCTTCTTACTTCTTGTTAAGACCTGGTGCTGTTTCTCATCGTTAACATCGGTTATCTCGATGTTGCGGGCATCCTCAAGTCTTAGGGTAAGCTCATATCCGTGCACCTGATATACGGCTGGGTCTCCCATTGGGGCATACTTAATAAGGGTGATTTCAGCACCCGGTACAAGTCCCATATCTAGGAAGTGTTGTCTAAGTGAACCTTCGCCTCCTACGCCACCTATTATGGCGGATTTTCCAATTTCTAACTCTCTTAAGTTCATGGATATATTATACCCCTAAAACCTTGATTTTTAAACAAAAACATCCCTGCTAGTGCAGGGATGTCTCTTTTCATTACTGAAGCATATCTAAGTCCCAAGCTTCTAAATCTGTATGTAGAAGTTCGTGTGCCTTATGTGATAGTGGCTTTTCAAGGAATTCCTTGTATGAAAGCTGAACTGCTGAGTTCTCATGGCTGAATCTTAGATTGTTTATCTTGTCTAGGCCATAAAGCTTTTCAGCTCTGCCTTCTGCCTTTTCTAGGCCATCTTCAAATGGTTGTCCGCCGCCACCTACGCAGCCGCCAGGGCAAGCCATGATTTCAACAAAGTCATACTCAACCTTGCCAGCTCTAATTGCTTCTATCAGTCTTCTTGCATTGCCAAGGCCTGATACTATTGCAACTCTAAGCTTAGTTCCAGCAAGTTCAAACTCTGCTTCCTTCCAGCCGTCCATACCACGAACTGACTTGAAAGCATCTGGGTCTGGATTTTCGCCCATTACTAGGAAGTATGCGCTTCTTAGAGCAGCTTCCATAACACCGCCTGTAGTTCCGAAGATTACTGCAGCTCCAGAACCTTCTCCGAAGATATCGTCGAAAGGCTTTTCTTCTAAAGCATTTACGTCGATTCCATCAGCTCTGATCATTCTATCCAGTTCTCTAGTAGTAAGAACTAGGTCTACATCGCTATCGAAGCCTGTATCGTTTACAGCCTTAACGCCTCTTTCGTACTTCTTAGCAGTACAAGGCATGATTGAAATTGAGAAGATCTTTGCAGGATCTATGCCAAGCTTCTTTGCTATGAATGTCTTTGACATTGCTCCAAACATCTGCTGAGGTGATTTAGCTGTTGATAGGTTCTTTACCATGTCTGGATATTGACCCTTTACGAATCTAACCCATCCTGGGCAGCATGATGTGAACATTGGCCAGCTGTAGTCGTCGTGGTGAGCTAATCTTTCAAGGAATTCTGAACCTTCTTCCATGATAGTAAGGTCAGCTGTAAAGTTTGTATCGAATACGTAGTCGATTCCAAGTTGCTTTAATGCAGCTACTAGCTTTCCTTCTGCAACCTCTTCCTTTAGACCAATCTGTTCGCCCCATGAAGTTCTAACTGCTGGTGCGATTTGAATTAATGTAATCTTGTCTGGATCTTCAAGAGCCTTGTTTAAAGGAGTTCTTTCGTCTCTTTCTCTTAAAGCTCCTACTGGGCAGTGAGTGATGCACTGTCCGCAAAGTGCGCATTCAGATTTGCTGAACTCTTGACCATCTCTTAATCCGATAGTAGTTCTGTGACCAGTTCCTACTAAATCCCACATGGATAAGCCCTGGATCTTGTCGCATACCTGGATGCAGCGCATGCACTTAACGCACTTTGATGCATTTCTAATTAGTGGAAGATGAATGTCCCATCTTTCCTTTTCTGCAATATTTCTATAGCTTAAATTGTAAATACCTACGTCGTTTGCAACCTTTTGAAGTGTGCAGTTTCCGCTCTTTACGCAGTTTGTACACTCTGACTTATGGTCTGAAAGGATAAGCTCTACGTTTACCTTTCTCATTCTTCTAACCCTTGGTGTGTTAGTTAGAACTTCCATGCCCTCTTCGCATACAGTGTTGCAAGCTGTAACCAGCTTTTCCTGTCCCTTGATCTCTACAAGGCAAACTCTGCATGCTCCGATTTCGTTTACGTCCTTAAGGTAGCAAAGGTGAGGAATGTTGATGCCTGCCTTCTTTGCAGCATCCATGATGATTGTGCCTTCTGGCACTGTGATCTTTTGACCGTTAATTAGTAGATTTACCATTTTTCTTCTCTACCTCCTCTGAATGCTCCAAA
>JAKSSK010000030.1 GCA_024403135.1 Clostridia bacterium | reverse complement strand
GAGACTTCATCGACGAAGATGCTAAGTTAGTAAAATAATTAAATTAGATTATTAAGTGATTCTTACAGATGGGGTGCGCATTAGCTCACCTCATTTGTGCACTAATAAAAGGAGACAATATAATGGCTAAAAAAGGCGATTGGGTTCGCATCCACAGTGTAGTTCTTAAAGCTGAAGAAAGAACAGCTAAGCTTCCAGAAGATACACAAAAGTGCGACCTAGAACAATGGACAAAAGGTTTCTTACAGGAAGAATCAGCTAAGGTTGGCGACGTTGTAACAGTTGTAACTGCAGTTGGTAGAACTGAAAAGGGAACTTTGCTAGAGGAAAACCCTCATTACACTCATAGCTATGGCGAATTCGTTCCAGAAATCATCGAAATCGACAGACAGCTAAGAGAAATAATGAACTTTGGAGGTGAAGAATAATGGCACTAGCTAAAGACTATCAATCAGTAATGGGTAGATCAAATGATATCCAAAAGGAAGCTTTAGGACTAGACTATGCAGTATTCGAAACTTCACCAATTTCATTTGATTACGAAGCATTAATGACTTCAACTGGCTATACACTAGAAGAAATCGAAAGAATTCAAGGACTATATGGCGTTGGAAACACTCCATTACTTGAATTAAGAAACATGACTAAGCTAGCTAGAAAGTATGCTAAGCCAGGTTTCGGCGCTAGAATCTTCGCTAAGGATGAATCATGCAACGCATCAGGTTCATTCAAGGACAGAAGAGCAGCATGTGCAGTAGCTCACGCAAAGAAGTTAGGATACAAGGGCGTTATGGCTGCTACATCAGGTAACTACGGTGCTGCTGTTGCATCACAAGCTGCAATGCAAGGATTAAACTGCATCATCGTACAAGAATGTTACGACTCAAAGGGAGTAGGACAACCTGAAATCGTTGAAAAGGCTAGAAAGTGCGAAGCACTAGGAGCAGAAGTTGTACAACTTACAGTAGGACCTGAACTATTCTATTCATTCCTATCAATCCTAGAAGACACTGGTTACTTCAACGCATCACTTTACTCACCATTCGGTATCGCTGGTGTAGAAACACTAGGATACGAAATCGCAATGCAATGTAGAGAAAAATTAGGTAAGGATCCAGACATGGTAGTATGCACTACTGCAGGTGGCGGTATGGTTACTGGTACAGGTAGAGGCTTACAAAAGGCTGGATGCAAGGCAGAACTAGTTGCTGCTTCAATCGACCTAACAGGACTACACATGGCATCAGATGTACAATTCAACAAGAAGTCATGCACAACTGGACACACTGGATTCGGCGTTCCTTATGCTACTGACCCAGACCACAGTGACGTTCCTAGATCAGCTGCAAGACCTCTAAGATATATGGATAGATACGTTACTACTACTCAAGGTGAAGTAATGTACACTACTGAAATGTTAGCTAACCTAGAAGGTATCGAAAGAGGACCTGCTGGAAATACAGCACTAGCTGCTGCATTCTCACTAGCACAAGAACTTCCAGAAGATGCAATCCTAGTTGTATCAGAAACTGAATACACTGGCGCTGGTAAGCACATTCAACCACAACTTGCATTCGCTAGAGAAAACGGAATCGAAATCAAGTTTGGTGATCCATCAGAAGATAAGCCTGGACAAAACATCGTTCTTCCAGCTAACCCTGGTCTAATCAAGTACAAAGAAGCTGACCTTAACCACTTCAGACAATCATTAATCAAGAAGTCAGTTAAGAAGGCAGGCGTAAAGCCAACTGATGCAGACTTAGAATTCTTAGCTGTAGAAACTAAGACAGATGTTGACTTCGTTAAGAAGACATTAGAAGAAAACGGCTTACTGTAATTGTTGATATGAGCCCGTATCCTCGGGCTCTGTAATAAATAAAAGAAGGAGAAATAAAGAATGAAAAGAGCAGACGATTTTGAAGTAAGAAGACAGCACATCGCTAACCTTACTGACGAAGAACTTTATGCTAGATTCTGGGAATTAACTGATCAAGTAGTTGACCCTCTTCTAGAATTAGGTAAGAAGAATACAACTCCATCAGTTGAAAGATCAGTTCTTTTAAGAATGGGCGTTTCATCATTGGATTGTATGCCAATCGTAAACCACTGCATGGACCATGGTTTAATGGGTAAGGGCTGTGGCCACTGCGTATATAAGTTATCAAAGTTAGAAAATATCTCAATCAGAGAAGCTAGCATCAAGCTTGCCAAGGGCGAAGGTTGGGATAAAGTAGTAGCAGCTTTCAAGGAGGGTAAGTAAGATGACTGATGTTTTAAAGAGAAATGAAAAGTTAGACGTTGTCAATATCCTAAAAGACCTTGACAAGTATGAACCAAGAAGAAGAGGTTGGACTTGGAGAGAAAAAGCTGAAGATCAACACTTAGGACAATTTGAATTCCATGAAATTTCAAAGAGCCTAACTAATTCAGTTCCTCTACCTCCAGCTAAGTTTATGGAAAACATCGACCCACAACCAATGCAAACAATCACTACTGAAATCGCTTCAGGTAGATTCGAAGACGATATCAGAAGAATGAGAATGGGCGCATGGCACGGTGCTGACCACTTAATGGTAATTAGACACATGGGTCAATCACATATCGATGGACTTATGGAAGGTACTCCACAAGGTATCGGTGGTGTTCCTATCACAAGAAAACAACTTAGAGCTCAAAGAAAAGCTATCGACATGATCGAAGATGAAGTTGGTCGTCCAATTAACTACCACTCATACGTATCAGGCGTAGCAGGTCCAGACGTAGCTGTATTATTCGCTGAAGAAGGCGTTAACGGCGCTCACCAAGACCCTCAATACAACGTACTTTACAGAGACGTTAACTGCGTAAGATCATTCGTAGATGCTTGCGAATCAAAGAAGGTTATGGCATGGGCAGACATGCTACAAATCGACGGAGCTCACAATGCTAACGCTACAGCAAGAGAAGCTTGGAAGGTACAACCAGAACTTATCGTTCAACACGCTATCAACTCAAGATTCTCAGAAAAGGTTGGCATTAAGCCTGAAAACATTTCACTTTCAACTGTACCTCCAACAGCAACTCCAGCTCCTTGCATGTACTTAGACTTACCATATGCAGTAGCTTTAAGAGAAATCTGTGACAAGTACAAGATGAGAGCTCAAATGAACACTAAATATATCCAAAGTTCAGCTAGAGAAGCTACAGTAACTCACGTAATGAACATGTTCATTTCAAAGTTAACTTCAGCTGATATTCAATCAACAATCACACCTGACGAAGGTAGAAACGTTCCTTGGCATATCTACAACATCGAAGCTTGCGACACAGCTAAGCAAACATTAATCGGACTTGACGGTTTAATGGATATGGTTGAACTTAAGAAGGATGGTCCATTGAGAGAAAACGCCAGAGAACTTAAGGAAAGAGCTTTACTATTCATGGAAGAAATCGTTGAAAACGGCGGTTACTTCAAGGCAGTTCAAGACGGATTCTTCGTTGACTCAGCTAAGTATCCTGAAAGAAATGGCGACGGTATTGCTAGAAAGATCGAAGGCGGCGTAGGTTACGGATTCATCTTCGAAAGAGACGAAGACTACATGGCTCCAGTAACAGCTCACTATGGCTACAACAACGTAGAACAATACGGTGGAGATCCTAAGGATCCTGCAGCATTAATCGGCGGATGTACATTCGAAGATAGATCAAAGATCGTTTACATCGACGAATTAGACGAAGACGACTGCGTAGATAGAAGATTAGAAAAGGTTGCTAAGTACAGAACTGGCGACGTTGTTACTCCAGAAGTTGAATGGTGTGGCGACAGAGTTGTAATGCTTACAATGATGCTTCCAGTTAACAAGAGAGTTGCAGAAGCTGCAGCAGTAGAACTTGGTAAGAAGCTAGGCTTAGTTGACCCAGAAGTAATTTCAGCAGAAGTTATGCAAGACGCTGAAGGTACTAGAATCGAATTAAAGGGTAGAGTAGACTTCGATATCGACTTAACTACTCTAGAAATTCCACCTGAACCACATTATCTATCAGATAAGGAACTTTATGACGAATTCGAAGGTCATGAACACATGAAGGTTGTTTGCGGTACAGTTGGCGAAGACGAACACTCAGTAGGTATGAGAGAAATCATCAACATCAAGCACGGCGGAATCGAAAAGTGGGGTATTGAATGTATTTACCTTGGCACTTCAGTTCCAGTTGAAAAGATGGTAGACGCTTGTATCGAAGAAAACGCTCAAGCTATCTTAGCATCAACAATCATTTCACATGATAACGTTCACTACAAGAACATGAAGAGAATCCACGAATTAGCAGTAGAAAAGGGTATCAGAGATGACATCATTATCTGCGCTGGTGGTACTCAAGTAATTCCTGAAGAAGCTGTTAAGACAGGTATCGACATGGGATTCGGAAGAAACTCACACGGTATCGATGTAGCTACATTCTTAGCAGAAGAAAGACAGAGAAGAAGAGGCGAAAAATAGTTCGCTACTTAGGGGCTGGGCAAACGCCTAGCCCTTTTTAAAAATGAGTTTGAATATTACGCTAAGGCGATAAACATATACGGAGGAAATTAATGAAGGTAGATGTATTAGTAGCTGAAATAGGCTCAACAACTACAGTAGTAAATGCTTTTAAAGATCTGGATACAGAAAATCCTGTGTTCTGGGCCCAAGGCCAAGCTCCAACTTCAGTGCTAGAAGGAGACGTTAGAATTGGACTAAAGGGTGCCATCGAAGACCTTTGCAAGAAGAAGGGAATAGACTCCATCGAATACGATGAGATGCTAGCAACTTCATCTGCAGCAGGCGGTCTAAAGATGACAGTTCACGGCCTTGTATACGACATGACTGCAAAGGCAGCAAAGGAAGCAGCCCTAGGAGCAGGAGGCATCATCCACAACATTACTGTAGGTAAGCTGAGAAGATCAGATTTAGCAAAGATCAAGGAGATCAACCCTAATCTAATTTTAATTGCAGGCGGCGTAGACTACGGCGAAAGAGATACAGCCATCTACAACGCAGAGATGATTAGAAGCATGGGACTTAAGACTCCAGTAGTCTATGCAGGTAACATCGAAAACCAAGAGGAGATGAAGTACATCTTCGACGACGAAAGCGGCCAATATCTGTACCTTGTAGACAACGTATATCCAAAGATAGATACGCTGAATGTAGAGCCTTGCAGAAAGGTAATACAGGATGCTTTTGAAGATAACATCACTAGAGCTCCAGGCATGGAACACGTTAGAGACATGGTAAATGGACCTATTATCCCTACACCAGGAGCAGTAATGGAATGCACCAAGCTTTTATATGACTGCCTAGGAGACTGCATGGTAATAGACGTTGGTGGTGCTACTACAGACGTTCACGCAGTAACAGAGGACTCAGATGCAGTATCTAGAATACTTACTGCACCAGAGCCAAAGGCTAAGAGAACCGTAGAAGGAGACCTGGGTGTATTCGTAAACAGAATGAAGGTCATCGAATCCATCGGCGAAGAAAAGCTTAGAGAAGAGTGCGAAAAGAAGATAGGTATAGATTTAGATAAGACATTAGAGACATACTACGCTATCCCTAAGAACGAGGATGAGATTAAGTTAGTAGAAAGACTTACACAAGAAGCTACACTGAAGGCTGTTGAAAGACACGCTGGAACCATCAGATACGTGTATGGACCTTCAGGAAGGTCAACACTTGCAGAAGGTAAGGACCTTACACAGGTTAAATACATCATCGGTACTGGTGGAGCTTTAACTAGACTTCCACACAGGGTGGACATCATGAAGATGATTCCAGAGGACAACGAAACTGGAATGAAGCTTTACCCACCTGATTCAGTTCAGTTCCTGGTAGATAACGACTACTTCATGGCAAGCCTTGGAGTTTTATCCAAGACCCATAGAGAAGGCGCAATAAAGCTATTAGAGCAGAGCCTAGGAATTAAGTTCCCTAAGAAGGAAAACATCCGCAGAAAGGATACATTCGTAAAGGAACTTCAGAGACTTCAGGCTACAAAGCAGGCTAAGGACGAAGAGACAAAGGCCCACATCGAAGAGATGGAAAAGATGGGATACGATATGACCGAGTACAAGGAAGCTTTAGCTGAAAAGATTGGCGGAGCTACCAAGGAAGAGGTTGAAGCACTTAAGAAAGAAACCCTAATGCAGGATAGATCCATGAAGACCGCAAAGGACGCTATGGAATACCAGAACGTTATGACGCCTTGTGGAACCATGGAAAATGCAGACGGAACAGTTACAATCAACTGCAACCACGAGTGCGACATTTGCTCAAGAAAGACACATTGCCCTAACAGCACATGGAAAGGTAATAAATAGATGATAGAAACAGATAGACTAATTCTAACTTCATGGACCTTAGAGGAAGATGATATTAGAGGCTGCTACGAGATGGCAAAGGATCCAGACGTTGGACCTAACGCAGGCTGGAAACCCCATGAATCCCTAGAGGAAAGCAGAAAGATCATTGAGACAATCTTCATGCCTTACGACGTCTTTGCAATAAGGGAAAAGGCTACAGGAAAGATCATCGGATCAATAGGCCTAGAAAACGATAGACGTAGAGAAGATGTAAACTCAAAGGAACTTGGCTACTGGCTAGGCAAGGAATACTGGGGCAAGGGATACATGACAGAGGCCGCAAAGGCCATGATAGACTACGCCTTTACCAAGTATGACCTGGTGGTGCTTGCCATAGTTACAGGACCAAACAACAAGAGATCACAGAGAGTAATAGAGAAGTGTGGCTTTAAATTTGAAGGAGTTCAGAGGAGAGGCTACCACATACTGGATGGAACAGATAGAGATAACCTGGTATTTTCAATGCTGAGAGAAGAATGGGAGGAAATGAAATGTATCCAAGACTAGTAATCGATTTAAACAAATTAAAATCTAACCTAGATGAGATGGCAGCTATTACAAAGAGAGGAAACTGCTCCCTTATGGTAGTAACTAAGGTCCTTTGCGCAGACGTGGAGATGGCAAAGATGATCGCAGCTCATCCAGATGTAAAGTACGTTGCAGACTCAAGAGTTAAGAACATTGCAAAGTACGCAGATATAGTTAGAGGGGCTGGAAAGATGACTACCCTTCTAAGAATACCAATGCATTCAGAGATAGAAGATGTAGTTAAATATGTTGACCTTTGCTTTAACAGCGAACTTTCAACAATTAGACTTCTAAACGCTGAAGCAAAGAAACAGGGTAAGGTACAGAACATTCTTCTAATGATCGACCTTGGCGACCTAAGAGAAGGTATCTTCTTTAAGAATGAAGATTTAATCTACGAAGCAGTAGAAGAAATCCTAAAGATGGAAAACATCTGCCTATACGGCATCGGCGTAAACCTAACTTGCTACGGTGCTATCATTCCTAAGAATGAGAACCTGTCCATTTTAGTTGAATGGGCTAAGAAGATTGAAGACAAGTACGATATTAAGCTTCAGATGGTTTCAGGCGGAAACTCCAGCTCAGTTTACCTAGTAGATAAGGGCGAGCTTCCAGAGGGAATCAACAACCTAAGACTTGGCGAATCCTTCGTACTTGGAAACGATACAGCTTACGAAACTAAATTGCCAAGAACTACAGATGACACAGTAATACTTCAGGCTCAGATAGTAGAGCTAAAGGAAAAGCCGTCGCTACCAATCGGCGAAGTTGGAGTAGATGCCTTTGGACAAAAGCCTTACTACGAGGATAGAGGAATCATAAAGAGAGCTATCATCGCAGTAGGTAAACAGGACACAGATTTAGGATCAATGACTCCAGTAGATGAGAAGATTGACATCCTTGGAGGAAGCAGCGACCACACTATCCTAGATGTAACTAAATCCGACAAGAATTACCAAGTTGGAGACGTAGTAGAATTCAAGCTTGGATACGGCGGAGTCCTTAAAAATGCTACATCTGAGTACGTTGAGAGAGTATATATTGGTTAAAAATTGTATGTACATAATTTAGAACAGTAAAGGGGTTGAATAGCCCCTTTTTGTTTGATATATTGCTATTGGAAAATACATTAGGAGGACATATATATGCTTAAAAAATTATCCAATGGATGCGTGGCATTAGTTCAAAGATATCTGCCAGATCCATTTATCTTTTGTATCATTTTAACAATTGTAGTATTCATCGCTGCAATGCCATTAACTAGCCAAGGTCCTATGGACATGGTTATTCACTGGGGTAGCGGAGTATGGAACCTATTAGCATTCTCAATGCAGATGGCTCTAGTTCTTGTACTTGGTACTGCTTTCGCTTCAGCTAAGCCTGTAAAGAAAGGTATCAGATACATTGCAAGCTATCCTAAGACTCCAGCTGCAGCTATCTACGTAGTAACTTTCGTATCACTAGTTGCTTGTTGGTTAAACTGGGGATTCGGACTTGTAATCGGTGCTCTTCTTGCTAAGGAAGTTGCAAGACAATTACAGGGCGTTGACTACAGACTGTTAATCGCATCAGCTTACACAGGATTCGTTGTATGGCACGCAGGTGCATCCGGTTCAATTCCTCTATCAATGGGAGCACTTGGCGAAGATGGCTTCGTTGCTAATACTGGACAAGCTCTATCTGAAATCGTATCAACTTCAGATACAATCTTCTCAGGTTGGAACTTAATCTTCTGTGCATTAGTACTTATCACTTTACCAATAGTAAACATGAAGATGCATCCAGATCCAGCACATACAATTACTGTTGACCCTAAGCTTTTAATCGAAGAGGAAGAGGAACTTCCAGCTCCTACTACTCCAGCTCAAAAGCTAGAACAATCAGCAATTTTATCATACGTTATCGTAGCATGTGGCGTAGTTTACCTAGTATACTACTTCGCAAACAATGGCTTCAACCTATCACTGGATATCGTTAACCTAATCTTCTTAATCTTAGGTATCGCATTCCACGTTAAGCCAATCAACTACGTAAATGCCATTACAGACGCTGCTAGAGGTTCTGCAGGTATCATCCTTCAGTTCCCATTCTATGCAGGTATCATGGGCATGATGGTAGGTGCAAACGCTATCACTGGCGAAACACTTGCAGGAGTTATCTCACAAGGTTTCGTAAGCATTTCAAACCAAGTTACATTCCCAGTATTCACATTCCTATCAGCAGGTATCGTAAACTTCTTCGTACCTTCAGGTGGCGGACAATGGGCTGTTCAAGGTCCTATCATGATGCCAGCCGGACTTGCTCTTGGAGTTAAGCCTGCAATCACAGGTATGGCTATTGCATGGGGTGATGCATGGACTAACATGATTCAACCATTCTGGGCATTACCTGCATTAGGTATCGCTGGACTATCCGCAAGAGACATCATGGGTTACTGCTTGATCTGCCTATTCCTAGTAGGTGTAATCGTATGCGGTGGCTTCATAGTAGTCGGTCTTTTGGGAATATAAAATAAATGGACCCTTTCGGGTCCATTTTTTATGCAATTATGAGAAAAAAGAACCGTCCCTTTTTACCATTTGTTGTATACCTTTTCGGCAAAACCTAAAAAGTCTTTTATCTCAATCTTTGTTCCATCATCTAATATTGCGGTTCCTGAATATCTACCGAATACCTGATGCTGATCTGAACATATTAACTTTACATCTGTTAGGGATGCCCTATCCATGATAGGCACAAAGTCCATCTCAAATCTACCATCGTCTGATGTGAATGTCCAAGGCTTTAAGTAGTCCTCGGTCATCTCACAGGTGTCGAACTGCCTGCCGCTAGAGCCGCTGCAGCAGCTACCTCTAGTCACATATTTTTTTGGCTTCATAGGGATGTTGAATGTAACCTGGCTAAGTTTGTGAGCCTTGTGGTTATAGAAAAGCATGTTTTCAGATGCAGCGGAAGTATCGCCAAATCCGTAGCCTATGTTAAAGCCAAATGGAATGCCATCAACTGCTCCTGATGCGCTTCCCCAGTACCAGGTGTTCTTGTATGTCCATACGCCTCTACCCCAGTCTAGTACGCCAAAGCTTCCATCGCTAAACTCATAAACCTCATCGCCGAAGTTTACTATCCCGTGAGCAGGCATGCAGTTGATCTTCTGGTTGTAGTAGAAGGCCTTAGGGTCTTCCTTGTATGGAGTGCATATTACCATGGACTGAATTTCAGGTGGCTGAATCAGTGTAATCTCACCTGAGATAGGCTTTCCGTCCATAAAGTTATCCATGCTAAATTTTAGTATTCTTGCTGGACCAATCTTTTCAAAGCTGATGCTGTGGTGCTTTGAAGAGTGCTTTACATCTCCTTCATCTGAGCTAGAAGGAAATCCGATCTTGCCCATAGGCATTACGCACATAGGGCTATTGGTGTGTTCCCACGGCTCTCCTCTAAAGTCTAGTAGGGAGATGCTATCTAGTCCCATATATGAATTATCTGCAATAGTTAAGGCCACAGCAAAGTCGTTATTTGCTATCAGGTAGTAGTCCCATTCCTTGATTCTAAAGCCAGAAGCCTTGATGGCCTTTCTGTCGTAATCCATCAGTAGACCTTTAGTAAAACCTGCCTCAACTAGGTGTCCTTTTTCATCTAAAAGTGGATGAGCTTTCTTTATTTCGTGCTGCATAAAAACCCTCCTTTTTTACCGTTGTACTTAAATAAATACTATCAAATATATGGCTAATTTGCAATGTTTTGTGTTATAATTAGCCTATGATTAACATAGGCTGTCATTTATCAATAGCCTCAGGTTACGAGAAGATGGGAAAGGATGCTCTATCAATTGGAGCAAACACTTTAGCCTTCTTTACAAGGAACCCTAGAGGAGGAAAAGCAAAGGAAATTGACCCTAATGACGTTGAAAAGTTTTTAAAACTTGCAAGGGAAAATAACTTTGCTAAGCTGGTAGCTCATGCTCCATATACTCTTAATCCTGCATCAAAGGATGAGAAGACTAGAAACTTTGCCCTTATGGCAATGACTGAAGATCTTGAGAGGATGGAGTACACCCCAGGAAACTACTATAACTTCCATCCGGGAAGCCACGTAGGACAGGGCGCAGAAAAGGGCATAGAGCTAATTGCGGGCCTTTTAAACCAGGTGCTAAAAGAAGATCAAACTACGACCGTTCTTCTTGAAACCATGGCAGGAAAGGGCTCTGAGGTAGGCGCAACCTTTGAGGAGATCCGAGAGATCATTGATAAGGTTGAATTAAAGGAAAAGATTGGAGTATGTCTAGACACCTGTCACGTAAGCGACGGAGGCTACGACATCATAGGAGACCTGGACGGGGTGCTGGATCACTTCGATGAGGTAATAGGCCTAAAGTACCTAAAGGCGCTTCACATAAATGACAGTAAAAATCCTATGGGATCACACAAGGATAGACACGCCAAGATAGGCGAGGGATTCCTGGGCCTTGAAACCATAGTAGAGGTAGTTAAAAATCCTAGACTGAAGGGACTTCCAATGATACTAGAAACACCGCAGGAAAGCCTGGATGGATATAGGAAAGAGATAGAAACATTAAGAGAAAAAGGAGAATAACAAAATGCAAACTAGCAAAGACATTTTAGTAATCAACCCTGGTTCAACTTCAACAAAGATTGCCGTATTCACTGGCGACGCAGAACAGGTAATCTTCGAAAAGAACATCGTTCATGATGAACAAAAGATCTTAGAATTCCCTACTGTAGCTTCACAAGAAGAATACAGAAAGGAAATGATCCTTGAATTACTACAAAGAAACGACTATTCACTAGATGACCTAGGCGCAGTAGTTGGTAGAGGTGGTATGCTATTCGGACTAGAAGGCGGCGGATACAAGGTTAACAAGACTATGTACGACAAGATGGCTAGCCCTGACCTTCCACAGCACGCATCAAGCTTAGGCGCACTATTAGCATTCTCAATCGCAGAACCTCTAGGACTTCCTTCATTCATCTATGACTCAACAATGGGTTGTGATCTAATGGATGTTGCTAAGGTTACAGGCATTGCAGAGATAGAAAAGTACGGTGCAGTTCACCTACTAAACTCAAGAGCACAAGCTATCAGATACGCAGAACAAGTTGATGAAGACTATAAGAACCTTAACTTCATCATCTGCCACATGGGCGGCGGAATCACTTGCTCAGCTATGAAGG
>JAKSSK010000003.1 GCA_024403135.1 Clostridia bacterium | reverse complement strand
TTGCTGGTGGAGACGCTGTAACAGGCGCTGCAACAGTAATCAAGGCTATGGGAGCTGGCAAGAGAGGTGCAAAGGGCATCGAAGAATTTTTCCAAAATAAATAACTCATACGATTTAAGGGGAGCATAAATATTCATGCTCCCTTTTTTAATGCCATCTCTTAAAAGCATTGGAATTTCAACGGTTATAGCCATTCGGGGGGGGGTGAAAACTGTTGCATAATTTTAAATTATTTTGTATAATACCAGTGGAATATGTTTTAGGAGATAATATTAATGTTATGAAAAAAAGAAAACTTCTTTCAGTCATCCTTACACTATCCCTCATTACAGGGATGATTCCTTACATAGCATTTGCTGATGAAAAGGAATCAATGAGTTATGTAGCTCTTGGCGACTCAATGTCACAAGGATACATGTTCGTAGACTATAACGAAAACGTTTTAGATGGTCATAAATGCGGATACGCAGGTTCTTCGGAAAGATCATCCATAAAGATGTTTCACAAGTATCTTCAGGAGCAGAATAAAGATAAAGATGTCAAACTGACAGACCTATCCGTTCAAGGTTTTCAACCAGATGAACTGTGGGCCTTGTTTAGACAAGCTACTGAAGAAGGATATTCAATCTCTTCGGACAGCACATTAACAAAAGGCGCTGCTATGCACTTCGGTAACTGGGTAAAGGAAAATGGCGCACCTGATGGCATATTCAATACTTATGCCGATATGAGCAGCACATACATAAATGCCATAGCAAATGCCGATGTACTGACATACGATATTGGCATTAACTACTTCGGTACATACCTAAACGATAGAATTGGCGGACTTGGAACAAACGAAGGTGGTGAGCACTTTACTGAGCTTTTAACCAAGTTAAGCGATAGAGAAAGAAGCGAAGTAGAAAAACTTAGAAAAAAGCTTGCTGGATATATACAGGACAAAGGATTAGGCGGATTATCTGATTATGTGGACGCTATGCTTTATGCAGTAGCTTCATACATTTACTACACGGATAAATGCATAGATGCCATTTACAAGGTTAATCCAGACATAGACCTAATCGTTGTAGGCCTATATAACCCAAAGCAAAACATGTATATAGACGTAAATGGAATAAAGGTTAGTTACTCAAAGCTAGTAGATATGCTTATGGAAACTATCAACCTTTACCATACAGCAATAAACAAGCATTCTGGTCAATACAAATATGCAGATATGATAAAGAACCCTGCAATTACATTTGCAGACGAGCTATACTTTAACAAGGACAATTTAAGCATTGATCTAAAGTGTAACATAGGCTCTTTAGCAAGCCAGGTAATAGACGCTGAAGACTGCATATATTACCAAGGCCTTATTGATGAGGAATATGACATAGCAAAGTTCCCTGGAGACACATATCCAGGCATGGAAGGCTTTGCAACATATTTAAGCTACTTTGGAGTAACTAAATGGTCCAAGGATATGATTCAAAACACCTATTGGTGCGGAACAGATATATATCCATTCCCAGTATCTCCAGCGCTGAACGCCCTTTGGAAGAAAATATCCGATGCTTACGGCGGTGGAGCAGCGGGAGATATTGCAGCTCACTATGCATTTTCAAGAATATTTAGTACGGACATTCCAGGCCAATGGAACTTTGGAGTAAGGGATATCTATGATGCATATATGGCTGTAGAAGAAGGAACCGCAGAGGATTACCAGACATATGTTGTAAACATTATGGAGCCTTTCGTGGAAACTTGTGTAAAGGCTATGTCATTTAACACGTTCCCATTAGATAAGTTTATGGAGCTAAATGCTACACAAACAATCGAAGGGGCAGATATGGCAAGAACCCTATACGATGCAGAAAATGCCACTACAGACGACTATTACGTTCTTAACTGGAACATTAGACATAGCAGTGCAGCCAGAGGTTTTGGTGGACATCCATGTCCATTGGGACAAAAGGCAAAATACGACAACATTGTAAGCGCATATACGGATACTGATTCGGCTAGAGAAAAGACCATAAAATCAGTGGTAAAGAAGGTAAATGCAATAATTAAACCTATCAAGAAGGTTGCAGTTGTTTCAGCCGTACTACTTGTTTTGAGCAGGGTTAAAGCGTATTACAAAGCATGTTTTGCTAAATAAAAGATTTAAATGCCACAAATTTAGGCTTACCTAGATTTGTGGTTTTTTTGTACACTTTGTCAATAATTTAATTGTATGTTTATGTATCTTTTGGTATAATAATTGTGTACATTTTAAAAATATATTTTAAGGAGACAAGGATTATGAAATTTAAAAAGACCATTTCAATCATTCTTGCAGTATCAATGCTGTTTTGTTCAAGCAGCCTATCTGTATTTGCTGGAGCAACAAAGAGCTTAAATGTTGTAACCTTTGGTGACTCAATGACTAACGGCTATGGTACTAGCGAGTTCTGGGCTGGAGAAACAACCACCCCTGATGGCCTTTACGACAGAGGACAAGGGACAGGAGGTTTCGACCACTGTGCTACCTTCGCATATCCACAGGCAATAATTACTCACTTAAAAGATCAAGGATATAAGGCTAGCGTTTCAAGATTTAACTTTGAAGGTACAAGCTTTGATGCTGTACACGCTATGCTAAGTAAAGACCTAAAATACTATAACGACTGCATGAAGGTCGTATACGAAGGCGAAACATACAAGAACTACAAAAACGATGAACTAGCTTCACATGTTCTTAGCTGGACTAACGGTAAGGAAGCACGCTGGACTGAAAACAAAAAAGCAAAGACATACAACAGCATCAAGGAACTAAGAAGCGATGCTCAAACTAGAGTTAAGAAGGCAGATCTAGTTATCCTAGATAACTTCAACTCAAACTATGGCGTATACATGTCATCAAGATTAATGACAGTACTAGGATACGTTGGTGGAGAAACAGGCTTTAGACAGGAAGAATTTGAAAAATCTGGCTATGCAAATCGTCTAGAAGATCTATCTAAGTACACTGGAGTAAAGCTAATTGTTAAGGCTGTTAGACCTCAGATTTACAAGATGGTTAGAGAAACAGTAGGAGATAGCCTTCCAACAGATTTAATATTAGAACTTGTAGATACACTTGTTTACACATTTGTTGAAGGTGTATGGGCTGCTAACCAGTCAGTACAAGACGTTAAGGCTCTAAACCCTAACGCTAAGATCGTACTTGTAGGACCACAAAACCTATTCCAAGACATTAACCTAACAGTTAGTGGAGTTACAGTTCCTCTAGGCGACTACCTAGGCATCCTATTCGGTGGAATTGGAACATATCTAAAGTACTTAGGAGCTAATGCAGGTGACTACTACTATGTAGACTGCGCAGGATCACCTGAAGAAATAGTTGCATTCATGGATAAGTGGCATAAATACGATAAAACAATCAATAATGAGGAAAACATCGATGAATACTGCCAGCTACTAGTAACATTCAGTTCACTAAACACAAAGTATCCAGATGACAGCATGCAGACTGTTTACGGTAAAGACTATGCTAAACCAGCTGATATGAAGGCTGCTGTACAAGAGGAATTTAAGAAGTTATACCTAACTAAATTCCTTAACTGGTATGCAGACTATGAAGATGATGATACTTCTGCTGAACAGAAAATTGCATTATTATCTTATGACGATAAAGCACTTTACGATAAAGTAAAGGAGATGGCTGCAGATAAGTTATGCGATCTAGTAGTTAGTAACATCATCAAGTGTACAGGCGATGGAAACTTCGACTTAACTCCTGTACTAAGAGGTTTAAGCGGTCTATGGAGTGAAATGAACAACATCCTAAAGACTGTTGTAAAGGAGGATGAAATTTCAGCTAGCGAAAAGCTATTCGCTCAGCTATACCTAACATTCATCATTCAGCAGGCTACAGGTTGCCACCCTTCAGATGAAGGTGTTGTTGTAAAGGGCAATCTTGTACTTGATGGAGTAGATAAGGCTTTAGGCCTACATGCAGATCCATCAAATAACCTAACAGATAAAGCTAAGGCTGATGCTGTAAAAGCTGCAATAAAGGGTATAAAGAATATTGTAATGAAGAAGACTGTTACAGATGAAGATAAGCTTGCAGTAGACAAGATGTACAAAGAGCTTAAGACATTCACATTTGCAGCTGTAACAGATAGCGAAATCCAAAAGCTTGTTTTAGAGCTAGGAAATGATCTAAAGAGTGGCCTTGATGTAGGGGCGCTTGTAGATATAAACAAGAAGCTAATAGCTATTGAAAAGCAATACGCTAAGGATAAGGATGTTTATGCTCAAATCACTAACACAGTTGATTCAATAAACACACTTATCAATGGAGAAACTCCAAAGGCTAAGCTAGGTGCTTTAAAGACTTTACTTTCAAAGATAGACTTTAGCAAGCTATTCAAGTTCAAATGGAGTTTTAATTAGGAGAGATTAATGAAAGCAAGTAAGACCAGACCATGGTTAAAACACTACGATGAAGAGAAGGTTAACAGGCCACTTCCAAAATGCACCATGTATGAGATGCTAGCGGAAGTATCCAAGGACTATGGTAACCTAAAGGCACTAAGATACTATGGTACTGAAGTAACATTTGCCAAACTCGTCGATAACATCGACTATTATGCAAACGCATTTAGTGCATACGGCATTAAGAAGGGAGATATGGTTACATTCCTAACCGTATCAATCCCTGAGTCCATCTATTCAATCTATGGGCTTAACAAGCTAGGCGCAGTATGCAACTTCATAGACGTTAGAACTGACGAGGGACATATAACTGAATACATTAAGCAGTCAGAATCCAAGGTTCTAATCGTTCTTGAAAACGTATTCGAAAAGGTAAAACTAGATGAACTTGATCTAGACCTAGTTCTAGTTCAAAGTGCAGCAGATTCACTTAAGGGATTTAAGAAGATGGCCATGAAGGCTAAGACTAAGGTAAACATTCCTTACGGCAAGTCTATCGTTAAGATCTCTGAATTTGCCAAAGGTGGAGAAGGAACTAATGCCACAAAGGTTCAGTACCAGGAGGATATGCCTGCAGTAATCACTCGTACAGGCGGTACTACTGGTAAGTCCAAGGGCGTTATCCTAACCAACGATAACATGAACGCTGTCTATGCAAACTTTAGGGATACAGACGTTTCTGTTCCAGGAAAGTCAGTACTTAACTTCCTGCCACTAGGAGCATCATACGGTATTGCCTGCGGTATTCACATGGCTCTATGCATGGTTGCAGAAAACATTCTAATTCCAGCATTTAAGCCTGAGGACTTTGCAGACCTGGTTTACAAGCATAGACCAAACCATATCATTGGTGTTCCAATCTTCTATGAGTACATGATGCGTTCAAAGAAGATGCAGAACATGGACCTAAGCTTCATAGATACTATGGCAGCAGGTGGAGACACTGCAACAGCAAACTTTGAGAAGACTCTTAGAGAGTTCACCATAGAAAGAGGAGTTAAGTTCCCTCTAGCTCAAGGATACGGCATGAGCGAATGCGCATCTGCCTGTGCTTTCGGTGCTAGAAATGTACATAGAGATGGATCAGTAGGTACACCTTGTGTACACAGCATAATAGGGATATTTGAACCTGGTACTACAGATGAGCTAGACACTGGAATGACTGGTGAAATCTGCATAGCTGGTCCAACTGTAATGGCTGGATATCTAGGGGAAGATGAGGAAACTAAGAATACTATCTGGGTTCACGAAGATGGAACTAGATGGATTCACTCTGGAGACCTAGGACATATTGATGAGGACGGCTTCCTGTTCATTGAAGGAAGAATAAAGAGAAGCATCATTCGTTTCGATGGACACAAGAACTATCCTGTTCAGATCGAGGATGTGGTAGGTAAGCACCCTGGAGTGCATAACGACTGCGTAATCCCTGTAAAGGATAGAAGTCACGTACAGGGAGAACTTCCACTAATTCTTGTTGAAAAGGATGCACAATGCACTCTTAGCGATGAAGAATTTGCAAAGGAAATTATGGATAACTGCAAGGCAGGGCTAGAGCAAAGAAGCTGGCCAGTTGCCTGCATAGTAGTTCCAGAGATCCCTATCACAATGACAGGAAAGAACGACTTTATGAAGTTAATAAAAGAGTACGGAGAGTACGAATACATGTAAAAAGACGGATGGCCTAGCCATCCGTTTATCTTTTAACAATCGTTGCAAATCCTATGCATATTTGTTAAAATGTATGTATAAATATATATTGTTTCAAAAAGAAAGGACGGGACAATGAAAGGAAGATTAAAGAAAAGCGTAGCTATGTTACTTACAGTAGCTATGATGTTTACAGCATGTAGCTTCACAGCATTTGCAGTAGAAGGACCTGTACTAGAGCCAGTAGTAAAAGTTGAACTACAAGAAGATGCTCCTGGCGTATTTGAACAGTTAGCACTAGAAGTAAAGCAGATTATTGAACAATACCAAAACAACCCAACTGAGCTATATAACGCTTTAGTAGCTAAGGTTCAACCTTACCTAATCGCTATTGCAACAGATGAAAAGGTCATGGATGTAGTTAACAGTGTTAAGGATAAAGCATTAACCATTGTTAACGACTTAAAAGATGGAAAGCTAGATAAGGATGCATTAGGTAAGCTTGTTACAGACATTCAAAATGATCTAGAGAATATCTATAAAGAAGCAGATTCCATCATCAAGACTGCAAAGAAGGTTGAAAATGTTCAGGCTAAGGTAGACAACATTAAGAAGGCTACTACTACTCAGGCCAAGGTAAAGGCTGTTGTAGAGCTAGTAAAGGATCCGGATTTCCAGGATGTAGCTGTTAAGGCTGTTAAGAACGTTGTTAAGCAAGCAGTTAACTACGTTAAGGAATCACTAGGAAAGTTATTCAAAGTTAAGAAATAGGGAATGCGGATGGGCTTACCATCCGTTTTCTTTTATTGAATTCTGTATGCATAGGTGTTAATATGTATGTAGAAGGACGGTGGTTAAAATGAAAAGTAAGTTTAAGAGAAGTATAGCTATTATCCTTGCTATAGTTATGACCCTTACAATGAGTACAGCAAGTGTATTTGCAGCAAACTACAGGGATAAGGACGAAGAAACCGTACAATACTTCCAGTTCATAGATGCACTACTTGGTGGATTCGACTTCGATGGTTATACAGAGGTTCTTTATCCATATGTGGATGACTTAAATAAATATATTACAGATAAAGATGAAGTTACAGTAATTGCAGAAAAGCTTATAGACGACTATATTAAGGACACTACACTTAATGATAAAGATGTACTAGATTTCTACGAGAAGATTAAATCATCAATAGTTGCAATAGCAGCAGATCCAAATGTAAATAAATATGGAACTAAGCTGGTAATGCAGACTAAGGACTTTGTAGATAATCTTGCTGGAGCAGAAGATCAGGTTGTTCAGGATAGGGTTAAGGCTATAGCAGTTACTATAGATAAAGCACTTGATGCAGCAAGACCTTATCTAACAGATAGAAGTATTAAGAGGTTCGATAACCTGCAAGCTAAGGTTAATAACGCTAGCGATGCAATTAAGGAAGGCAATGTAGCAAAGAGTGCTACAGCAGTGATTGCAGTAGTAACCGATGCAGGATTCGTTCAGATAGCATCAAATGTGGTTAGAACAGCAATCAATGTTGTGGTAGATTACATAGAGAATATATTTTAGGGCAAGTTTAGGACTTGCTCTTTTTTTCTAACCTAGATATAATAGAGGGAGATAATATATTTGGAAGGTATTAAATATGATTAAGACACACTACGACTGTCCATGCCTAGAGAGCTGCCCACTTAATCACGCCATGACAATCATAGGTGGTAAGTGGAAGATGCAGATCATATGTGCATTAAACAACAAGGGCGTTTTAAGGTACAACGAACTTAAGAAGCAGATGCCTGGAATTTCAAACAACGTACTGGCATCAGCCCTGAAAGAGCTTGAAGAAAACAAGCTAGTTGAGAGAAAGGAATACCTTGAAGTTCCAGTTAGAGTAGAGTATTCATCTACAGAGCTATGCGATAGGCTTATGCCAATACTAGATCAGCTTAGCCAGTGGAGCGAAGATGCACTGATGAAGTAATGGATAAGAAAGAGCTAAGAAAGAAGATTAAGGAAATATCCCTTACAGATGAGTACATTACATATTCAGATAAAGAGATAACTAAAAAGGTGCTAGCTTTAAAGGAATTTAAAGAGGCCAAGGTTATCTTTACTTTTGTTGGAATGGGTAATGAACCAGATACTAAGGAGATCATAGAGGAAGCCCTTTTGCAAGGCAAGAAGGTGGCAGTGCCAAAGTGCCTTACAGATAGCCTAATGGAGGTCTACGAGATAAGTTCCCTAGATGACCTAAAAGAAGGCATGTACGGCATTTTAGAGCCTAGAGAAGGCCTTAGGAAGGTAAAGAAGGCTGAGGTAGACTTTGGCCTAATCCCATGCGTAACCTGCGATAAGTTTGGTAACAGGCTAGGCCACGGCAAAGGGTACTACGACAGGTATTTAGAGGATGCAAAGTTCTTTACATGCCTAGTTTGTAGGGCGAAGATTATGTCAGATAAGGTTCCAGTAGACGAAAATGACGTTAAACTGGACATAGTAATAACAGATTAGGAGGATAAATTTATGGCAGAATGTAATCACGACTGCGGATCATGCAATAAGGAAGATTGCGGCATCAGAAAGGCCCCAATGAATCCAAAGTCTAATGTAAAGAAGGTTATTGGCGTAGTTTCAGGAAAAGGCGGAGTAGGAAAGTCTTCAGTTACTTCCATGCTTGCAGTACTAGCAATGAGAATGGGTAAAAAGGTTGCCATCTTAGATGCAGACGTAACAGGCCCTTCAATTCCAACAGCTTTTGGTTTAACAGAAAAAGCACTTGGAAACGAAGAAGAGATAATGCCAGTAATCACCAAGACAGGCATTAAGACAATTTCAGTAAACTCACTTTTAGAAGATGAGACAGACCCTGTAGTATGGCGCGGCCCAGTAGTTGGAGGCGTTGTAGAGCAGTTCTGGTCAAATGTAGTATGGGAAGACATCGATGTAATGCTAGTGGATATGCCACCAGGAACAGGAGACGTAGCCCTAACAGTTTACCAGTCACTTCCAGTAGATGGAATTGTTATTGTAACATCACCACAGCAGCTGGTTGGAGTTATCGTTGAAAAGGCTGTTAAGATGGCAAAGATGCTAGACATTCCAGTGCTAGGCATAGTTGAAAACATGTCATACTTTAAGTGCGATGAGTGCGGCAAAGAGCACAAGATATTCGGCGATAGCCATATTGAAGAAATCGCATCAAGATACGGAGTGGATAAGGTAGCAAAGATACCTATGGATCCAATGCTAGCAGCTAGATGCGACTCAGGATTAATTGAGTTCTTCGAAGGAGACTTCCTAGATGAACTTGCAAAGGAGATTTTATAGGTGAAGATTAAGTACATGGTGCCAGTTTTTATTGTATTTGGTTACAACCTGGCAGTGTACTACGGAACAAAGTGGATTAATGAGGGAAGAATGCACCACTATGTGGATCTAGGCGTAGACCAGATGATTCCACTGGTAAGCCCATTTGTACTGGTGTACGTACTAGCCTTTTTGCAGTGGGCCATCGGCTTTTACATGATAGCCCGTGAAGGGGACACATTATGTAAAAGGTTCGTAGGAGGAGAGCTAATAGCAAAGAGCATATGCGCTATAATATTCATCATATATCCAACAATGATGGCAAGACCAGTTTTAGTTGGAACGGATATATTTACTAGAGGACTTGGACTTCTTTACTCAATGGATACAGCAACAAACCTTTTCCCTTCAATACATATCTTGGATAGCTACCTGGTAGCAAGGGCAAGCTTTAAGATGAAGAAGGTAGGTAAGGGATACAGGGTAGTCATGGCCATAGCATTTTTGCTTATCACAATGTCCGTAGTATTCATTAAACAGCATACGGTTATAGACATAATAGGAGGAATACTAGTAGCAGAGCTAGGACTAGCAATTTTTAGATGGATAGAAAAAAGATAGGATGGGGTATAGCATCCCTGGCGATAGCCTTTTTAACAATATGGACTATCTCAAGACAAAGTGAATATTTTTCTTTCCAGCACCTTTTAGAGGTCATAAGGACGGCCTCACCATTTTGGATGGTGCTAGCCCTTTTATGCATGTTTGGCTTCATCTGGTTTGAGGGCCTTGCAATAGTAAGGATTGCCCATCACCTAGGTTATGATGAGACAAATAGAGGGACTTTATATGGGGCAGCGGATATATTCTTTTCTGCGATCACTCCATCAGCATCAGGAGGACAGCCTGCATCAGCATTCTTCATGATAAAGGATAGGATGCCAGGAAGCGTTGCAACAGCAGTGCTGATACTAAATCTTATCATGTACACATTGGCCCTACTAACCATAGGGCTAATATGCCTTCCTTGGTTTAGCGGCTTTAACCAGTTTTCCAGGATAGTTATTAACCTTGGCTTCCTGCTTTTGGTGGTTCTTGCAACCTGCTTTTATCTGCTTCTTAAGAAGGGCCAGATCCTTTCAGGATTTTTAAAGGCCATAGTAAAAGGCCTAGAAAAGATTCACATCGTAAGAAGAGGAGATAGGGTAAGAGCAAGGATAGATCAGCTAAGGGCAGACTACGACGACTGCGCAAAGATCATCTTCGGTAAAAAGAAGATGATGGTGGAGGTCTACCTCATTAACCTAGCCCAGAGAATATCCCAGATGGGAGTTTCATTCATGGTATTCATGGGTATTGGTAGAGGAGCAAGGGAAGCTATCAAGGTGTTCATACTGCAGAGCTTCGTAGCAATCGGTTCAAACTGCATCCCTATTCCAGGAGCAATGGGAATAGCGGATTATCTAATGATAGATGGATTTACGGATATTGTAGGGCAGGCTCAGTCTGGTGGCCTTGAAATGGTCACAAGGGGCATCGCCTTCTATATCCTAGTAATATTAAGCGGGATTATTGTACTAGTTAATGTTTTGAAAGGGAAGAGGAAATAATGTTAGGAGTATATAACTACACGGTATGGCTTACATACCTATCACTGCTATCTTCAGTAACAGGAATTATCGTGGCCCTGGACGGCACAGGACATCCGTTCTACGGAACGCTATGCCTGCTTTTATGCGGCCTATTCGATGCCTTTGATGGAAAGGTAGCAAGAACTAAAAAGACGAGAACAAACCTAGAGGTAGGTTTTGGAATACAGATAGATTCACTTTCTGATCTAGTGGCATTTGGCGTACTGCCAGGCTGCATTGGAGTTTCAATTCTGATGGTTCATAACGTTAAGCACGGACTTGACCCTAACGTAATTGGAATGGAGCACGGCTGGATATATTATATCATTGTGCTGGCACTTGCCCTTGCAGCACTAGTAAGGCTGGCATACTTTAACGTAACAGAGGAAGAACGCCAAAAGGAAGAAGGCGGAGTTAGAAGGTACTACGAAGGACTTCCTGTAACCGCATCATCACTGATCTTTCCAATAGTAATATGCGTGGCATACATGCTGGACTGCGACCCAATAGACTCATATTTTCCTGCAATGCTTCTTACAGCCCTTGCCTTCGTATCCAGAATTAGGATACCTAAACCAGGCCTAAAGGGAATACTTGTTATGGTATTCATTGGAGCATTAGCACTAACATACATGGCAATTAACGGAATATTGATACGATGAAATTACTAGAAATTCTATACAACACAATAATCGGCAGATGTATTCTAAAAGTGGTTACAAGGCCTTGGCTATCCAAGATAGTGGGCTGGTATTTAGACACACCACTTTCAAAGCACTTGATTAAAAACTTCGTAAAGAAAAATAGCATCAATTTAGATGAATACTGCGGTGATTTTAAGTGCTTTAACGACTGCTTTACTAGAAAGCTAATTACACCTAGAAAGGTAGAGGATGGTTTAGTTAGCCCTGCAGATAGCTATCTAAGGGCATATGAGATTAAGGACCTAGCCTTTGAAGTAAAGCACTCGTACTACAGCGTATCTTCTCTCCTTAGGGATGAAGAACTGGCAAGAGAGTACGAAGGGGGCCTATGCCTAGCCTTTAGGCTTGCAACAAACCACTACCATAGATATATCTATCCAGTTTCTGGAGTAAAGGAGAAAAATATAAAGGTCAAGGGAAGGCTTCACACCGTGCAGCCATTTGGTCTTGAAAAGTATCCTGTCTATGTGGAAAATACCAGGGAGTATTCAGTGCTTCACACCGAAGATTTTGGAGACATTGTCATGGCTGAGGTAGGGGCACTACTTGTAGGAAAGATAGATAACTACCTTGAAGAAGGTAGCTTTACAAAGGGAGAAGAGAAGGGAAAATTCCTCTACGGAGGAAGCACCATCATCTTGCTACTTAAATCCGGCAAGGTGGATGAGAAGTACTTTAAAGGGGAAGTAGAAGTTAAAATGGGACAAAAAATATGCGAGGTTTAGATGCCTCGCATTTTGTTATATAAACAGGTTTTGAACCACCATAGCCCATAGAGGTATGGTGACTAGGGATATTAATACAGTAAGTGCTACTCCTTCAGCAGCAAGCTTCGAATTCTTGCCGTACTTAGATGCCATAGCAACCGTTACAACCGCTGATGGGAAGCAGGCTGAAAAGACTAGGATTGCCTTTACCATATCATCCATAGGGATGAAGTAAACTATGGCCAAGGTTAAAAGAGGCGCTCCTAGCATTTTAATATATGCTGTAAGTCTCAGCTTTCTATCCTTTATGATCTGGCCAACCTTGCTGTTACCTAGCTCAATACCTACAACCAGCATGGATAGAGGAGTGGTCATATCTCCTATCATCTTGATGCCTGAATTTGCCATGGCAGGAAGGGGTATACTGCCAAAGAGGAATACTACTCCAAGCAGGGTTCCTATCATGCAAGGGTTGAAAATGGTGCTAACCTTTGGCCTTTCCTTTTGACCGATGGAAAACTGAAGTGGCATCATCAGGTAAAGGAAGAAGGCTAGGGCCACGTTTTGAATGACTATCAGGTAGAACATGTCGTCTCCGAAGATAGCCTTGGTTATTGGAAAGCCCATAAAGCCTGTGTTTACACCTGTCATAAGGGCTGCATAGACCCAAAGGTCCTTCTTAGCAAAGCCCTTTGCTAGTACATATCCTAATAGGTCCATGACAATGAAGAATATTAGGGAGCCAGCAAGGGTTAGGATGGTTACTCTTAAGGTTCCATCTGTAAGCTGCCTTGTGGCTAGAGCCTGAAAGATCATACAAGGGCAGGTCAATTTTAGCAGTATGTTTATTAGATACTCATTGGACTCATAGGGTACGAAGTTCTTCTTGTTTAGGAAGAAGCCTATTGCTATGATGATGAATATCCATAAGATTTTTTCTAGTATTGTAATCATGTATGTCTCCAAAGAAAAAAGCATGATTTCTCATGCTAATATTTCCTGTTTGCGTCTATAAATCTTCTAATGTATGCAATGCCTGCAAAGATCAATGCGATGATTCCAGCAAAGCTCCAAGTCTTAATGCTTGGATGTTGTAGCCAGAAGAATAGCACTGGTCCTAGGAAGATTGTTAGGCAGACAATGCCTAGCACTAAAAAGCGCAAATCTTTGTATTCTCTGTTCTTTTTCATAAGGTCCTCCTTAATTACTAGGTAGAGTATATCACAGACCCTGGCATATTTCAATGGACTTAGATGCACCTATTCTATCTGCACCTGCATCAATTAAAGCCTTGGCAGTATTGTAGTCTCTGATTCCTCCCGATGCCTTAACCTTTAGGCCAGACCTTTTCATAAGTTTAACATCTTCGACTGTTGCACCGCCTGTAGAAAAGCCAGTTGATGTCTTTACAAAGTCTGCACCTGCTTCCTTTGCTAGGCTGCAGGCCATAACCTTTTCTTCGTCCGTTAAAAGACAGGTCTCAATTATCACCTTTAAAAGGGGAGCTTCCTTTCTTACAGATGCTATTTCATCTCTAACATAGTCGTAGTTCTTAGCTTTTAGCATGCCAACATTGATCACCATGTCTATTTCATCTGCGCCGTCTAATGCAGCCCTTCTAGTTTCAGCAGCTTTATCCGTAGTTGCTCCTAGAGGAAACCCTATAACTGTTGTAACTCTAACGTTCTTACTTTTTGCAAACTTTACATAACAAGGATTTATGCAAACTGAATAGAAGCCATATTTAATTGCTTCATCGCAAAGTTTTTCCACATCCTGAGGGGTTGCATCCGCCTTTAAAAGGGTGTGATCTATGTATTCATTAATGTTTTTCATAATCGTTCTCCTTCCTAAAAAGTATATCACAATTAACCCTTTTGTGATATACTTAAAGCCATGAATGTTAATGAACTTGAGAGACAACAGAAGATACTTTCAGTAGTAAGATTTCTAGCCTTTCCTCTAGGCTGGATTATGTACATAGCAACCGAGAAACCTTTCGGTGAAACGGTAGCCATAATCCTTAGCGTAGTTGCAGCTGTAGGCTTTTGGCTTATAGTTATGAGGGGAAGGGATAGATCTTTTTACGACGTTTTGGCTGAGAATATTTCCAAATCCGTAAAGGAGGTTGGCGAGATAGACCACTCAGTAGAGATGAGGCCCCTTGCAGGAGGTCTAGTTCTTAGGATCTATCTGGTTAACCCAGGAGACAGGATAGAGATATATAACAAAGCCATATACAGAACTTTATCCCAGCTAAACATCACCTCCAGGTCATGGATAGTGCAGATAGCTGCTGTACCTTCTCAAAGCCACATTGAGGATGCAAGGATGACACTTGATGAGGAACTGTTAAAGGAAATGGAGAAGAATAGACAGTAATGGACTTACTAATTGGACTACTAGTTTTCATGGCCTTCATGGTAGCCAGCCTTGCTCTAGGATACTCTATGTTAATTGGACTAGTCGTTGGTCTAATATCCTTTGCAGCTGTAGCCTACCACAGAGGCTATACAATTAAAGATATATACAAGATGTGCGTACAGGGCGTATCTGAATCGGTGGTCGTTTTAGAGGTTATGGCAATTATTGGAGTCATTACGGCGGTTTGGCGCTGCTGTGGAACCATAGCATTCTTTGTAGACCTAGGTGTTCAGGTAATAACCCCTGGACTGTTCATCCTGATAGCATACACATTATCCGTGCTTTTAAGCTACGCCTTAGGAACATCCTTTGGGGTTGCAGCAACAGTAGGGGTAATATTCATGGCCCTTGCTAGGTCAGGTGGGGTGGACCCAATGCTAACAGCAGGAGCTGTAATGAGCGGCATATATTTTGGAGATAGAGGAGCGCCTGTATCTTCCAGCGCTGTGCTAGTTGCTAGCTGCACAAAGACTGAGCTAATAGACAACGTAAAGCTTATGATGAAGTCGGCAATTCTGCCACTGATTCTTTGCTTTGTAATATATGGGGTGTTCAGCTTCTTTAACCCAATACAGCAGGTGGACGTATCTGTCCTTGATGCACTTCATCAGGGCTTCGTACTATCCTGGTGGGAAGTAGTGCCTGCAGTGGTAATGCTAGTGCTGCCATTCCTAAACGTGAGCATAATCTGGTCCATGGCCGCTTCAATTGCTACAGGAAGCGTAATTGCGCTGGTGCTTCAGAAGATGCCGGTGCTTCAGTTCCTAAAGGCTCTAGTCCTTGGATACAAGGCAGATGGAACCCTTGGCCAGATAATTAACGGCGGGGGACTGGTATCCATGCTAGAGGTAATTGGGATAATTATTCTGTCCAGCACCTTCAGCGGAATATTCGCTGGAACTAGAATGCTGGATTCAGTTCTGGATAAGATCGAAGATATGATCATGAAGATAGGAAGGTTTGGCACATCGGTTGTAATATCCCTGTTATCTGTAATGGTATTCTGTAACCAGACCATAGCTACCATGATCAACAAGGATCTTCTACTTGAGCCATACATCAATACTGGAGGCTCAAACCAGGAACTTGCAATAGATATGGAAAATTCCGTAATATTAATTTCAGGAATAGTGCCTTGGGCTTTGGCCTGCAGCGTGCCTCTAACATTTATGGGGGCAAGCTACGGAGCAATGGAGTACGCATTTTTCATGTACCTAGTACCAATATGCTACTTCTTCACCAAGAAGAAACTATTCGATACTTCAAGAAGGAGAGAAAAGTAATGAGCGAGAAATATAAGTTTTATCAGCATAAGGAGTGTGAATTTTTCCCTTGCCACAAGGTTCAAAATGAGGAAAACTTCAACTGCCTATTCTGCTACTGCCCCCTATATGCACTAGGAGATAAGTGCGGTGGTAACTTTAAATACCTAGAAAACGGCTGCAAGGACTGCTCAGAGTGCCTAGTTCCACACAGCCCTAAGGGATACGACTACATCATGGAAAAGTTTCCAATGATCCTGGAGGTTGCAAAGAAATAGATGAAGCTGGTATCTTGGAACGTAAACGGAATACGTGCAATTCTAGGAAAGAACTTTCTAGAGGACTTTAAAAAGCTAGACGCAGACATCTTTGCCCTGCAGGAAACCAAGTGTCAGGTAGGTCAGGTAGATATAGACCTTCCCGGCTATTATCAGTACTGGAATGCTGCAGTAAAGAAGGGATATTCAGGCACAGCCATCTTCACAAAGAAAGAGCCGCTATCCGTAAACTACGGAATCGGCATAGAAAAGCACGACCAGGAGGGAAGGGTAATAACCCTAGAGTTTGAAGACTTCTACTTTATCACAGTGTACACTCCTAACTCACAAAATGAGCTTGCTAGGCTTGACTACAGGATGGAGTGGGAAGACGCCTTCCTTGAATATATCAAAAAGCTTGATGATGTTAAGCCTGTAATATACTGCGGAGATCTAAACGTAGCCCATGAGGAGATAGATTTAAAGAATCCAAAGGCCAACGAGAGAAACGCAGGATTTACCATCGAGGAAAGAAACAAACTATCTAAGGTAATTGAAAGCGGATTCATTGACTCATTCAGGCACTTCTACCCAGATAAGCGGGATATATATTCCTGGTGGTCGTATAGGTTCAGAGCTAGAGATAACAACGCCGGATGGAGAATAGACTACTTCATGGTATCTGAGAAACTAAAAGACAAGATGGTAGACGCAAAGATACACACGGATATCTTTGGATCAGACCACTGCCCAGTGCAGCTAGATGCGGAAGTATAGCCCTGAAAAATTAAATGGTTATTTCTTTATGAAATAATTAATTGTCAAAAGGAAGAATTTTATGGAAATCGAACTAAAGTATTTGGTAAGTAGCGGGATAGCCCAAGAGATATTTGCTGACTTAAAGGATAGCCTTTCAGATGAGAAGGTACTTCCTATGCACGCAGTGTACTTCGATACCTTATCAAGAGATCTTCGTAAAGCCCACATGGCGGTAAGGGTTAGAAAAGAAGGGGATGGCCTTGTTGCGACATGTAAGTGGGGCGGAGGATCTAAGGATGGCCTTCACAAGAGAAACGAAGTTAACGTTAAACTTCCGCTAAAGGAAATTCCAAATGGAGTTTTTAGAGAACTTTTCATAGGCAGTGCAGCCTACGATGTGATTGGAACAGATGAAAATTTAGAAAAATTAGTGGAAATGCAGTTCGTTAGAAGGGAATTTCACCTAAATTTAGGGGAAACTACGGCTGTTATCTCATATGATGAGGGTAAAATCAACGAAAATGTGCCAATTTCCGAGTTAGAAATAGAACTTTTACAGGGAAAAGAGGAAGATATTGTCGAATTTGGTGCAAAACTTGAGGAAAAATACCAGATTTCTCCTTGCAATGTGTCAAAACTAGCCCGTGGCCTTATGAATGAGTAATATACATACAAATATTCGGATATATTACGGAAATATACATAAAATGCATAGTTTTGTATTAAAATTAGACCAAAATTATGGATTTTTACAGAAAAAATATGCAAAAGAGGAAGTATTTGTACTATTGGTATAGATATTTCCTTTTTTTAATGGAAATATATGGCCATTTTGGTTTACTTTTTACCTGAAAAAGGGTATAATTGACAGGTATTGATTAGATATAAATTTTAGGAGGAAATATATACATGAAAGCAACTTTTATTTCAAGAGAAAAGAACGATGTTAAGTTCTCAATTGAGTTTACTGCAGAAGAGTTTGAACAGGCTCAAGTAGAAGTATACAAGAAGAACAAGGACCAATTTAACATCGATGGATTCAGAAAAGGTAAAGCACCTAGAACAATTATTGAAAAGCACTACGGAGAAGGCGTATTCTTCGAGGACGCAATTAACGAGCTATTCTCAAGTGAATATCCAAAGGCTTTAAACGAACTAGATTTAGAAGTAATCGACAGCCCTAGAGCAGAGTTCTCAAAGATCGCTAAGGGAGAAGGCTTCACAGTAACTATCACTGTAGCTTGCGAACCAGAAGTAGAAGTAAAGGATTATCTAGGAGTTAAGATAGACAAGATCGTAAACGAAGTTAAGGACGAAGACGTAGATAGAGAAATCGAAATGCTTCAAAAGAGAAACGCTAGAATGGTAGTAGTTGAAAGAGAAGCAAAGCTAGAGGATACAGTTATCCTTGATTACTCAGGATTCGTTGGCGAAGAACAATTCGAAGGCGGCACAGCTGAAAGACAAGAACTTAAGCTTGGCTCAGGCATGTTCATTCCTGGATTCGAAGAACAACTAGTAGGCGTTAAGCCTGGCGAAAAGAAGGATGTAACTGTTACATTCCCAGAAGAATACCACGCAGAAGATTTAGCAGGTAAGGAAGCAGTATTCCACTGCCTAGTACACGAAATCAAGGAAGAAGAACTTCCAGAATTAGATGATGAATTTGCAAAAGATGTAAGCGAATTCGATACTCTAGACGAGCTAAAGGCATCAACTAGAGAAAGACTAGAAAAGTATGCAGAAGCTGGCTCAGTAGAACAGATGAAGGATGCTATCCTTGAAAAGATCTACGAAAAGACAGAAGTTGAAATTCCTGCATCAATGCTAGAAGACGAACTAGACAAGATGGTAAGAGAACTTGATCAGCAACTTCAATACCAAGGACTAGGCATCGCTCAATACCTACAGTTCACAGGTTCAGACATGGCAGCTTTCAGAGAAGAAATGAAGGGTGACGCTGAAAAGAGAGTAAAGACTAGACTAATCCTTGACGGTATTGCAAGACAAGAAAAGATTCAGGCAACTGAAGAAGAAGTTGACGATGAAATCAAGGTAATGGCTTCACAGTACAACATGGAAGTTGAACAAGTTAAGAAGATCTTAGGCGAAGACAGCTTAAGATACATCAAGAAAGACGTACAAACTAGAAAGGCTGTAGAATTAATCTACGAAAAGGCTAACATTAAATAGGGAGAGAGAAAATGGCATTAGTACCTTATGTAATTGAACAAACAGCAGCAGGCGAAAGATCATACGATATCTATTCAAGACTTTTAAAGGATAGAATCATCTTCATAGGCGAAGAAATCGATGATCACCTAGCAAGCGTAGTAGTAGCACAGCTTCTATTCCTAGAAGCACAGGATCCTGACAAGGACATCTGCATATATATCAACAGCCCTGGCGGCAGCGTAACTGCAGGCATGGCAATCTACGACACAATGCAGTACATCAAGCCACAGGTAAGCACTATCTGCGTAGGACTAGCTGCAAGCATGGGAGCATTCCTTCTTTCAGCAGGAGAAAAGGGCAAGAGATACGCACTTCCTAACGCTGAAATCATGATTCACCAGCCACTAGGCGGAGTTCAGGGACAAGCTTCAGACATTAAGATTCATGCAGACTGGATTCTTAAGACTAGAGAAAAGTTAAACCAGATTCTAGCAGAGAACACTGGAAAGAGCCTAGAAGAGGTTTCAGTGGACACTGAGAGAGATAACTTCATGTCAGCAGAAGAAGCAGCTACATATGGACTAATAGACAAGGTTATCTTAAAGAGGTAAAAACATGGCAGAATATGACGAAAACAAGCAGCTTAAATGCTCATTCTGCGGAAAACCACAGATTGAAGTAAAGCGCCTAATCGCAGGTCCTGGGGTATACATCTGCGACGAATGCGTCGAGCTTTGTAGAGGAATCATGATGGACGATGAAGCCCAAAAGAGACCTGGCTACCAGGACGAATACGAGCTTCCAAAGCCAAAGGAAATCTACGAAGCACTAGGCCAATACGTAATTGGTCAAGAAGATGCAAAGAAGGCACTTTCAGTAGCTGTATATAACCACTACAAGAGAATTAACAACAAGAACAGAATCAAGGAAGATGGAGTAGAGCTTCAAAAGAGTAACGTTCTTATGATTGGACCTACAGGTTCAGGTAAGACTTTAATAGCTCAGACCCTAGCCAAGATTCTTAACGTACCTTTTGCTATTGCAGATGCAACAACTCTTACAGAAGCAGGCTACGTAGGAGAAGACGTAGAGAACATTCTTCTTAAGCTTCTTCAAGCAGCAGACTTCGACGTTGAAAGAGCGCAGAAAGGTATAGTCTACGTAGATGAAATAGATAAGATTTCAAAGAAGGGCGAAAACATGTCCATCACCAGAGACGTATCAGGTGAAGGCGTGCAGCAGGCACTTCTAAAGATCATTGAAGGCACCGTTGCAAACGTTCCACCACAGGGCGGAAGAAAGCACCCACTTCAGGAATTTATCCAGTTCGATACCAAGGACGTACTATTCATCTGCGGAGGAGCCTTCGCTGGACTAGACAAGATCATCCAGAGAAGACAGGGCGAAAAGGTCATCGGATTTAATTCAGAGATAAAAGTTTCTAAAGAAGATGAAAAATATATTTTAAAGGATGTACAACCAGAGGATCTACTGAAGTACGGACTAATTCCAGAGTTCATCGGTAGACTTCCAGCAGTTGTAGCCCTAGAAGAGCTTTCAGAGGACGACTTAATCAGAATCCTAACTGAGCCAAAGAACGCTCTTGTAAAACAATACAAAAAACTGTTCGAATACGATAACGTAGACCTAGAGGTAGAGGAAAGCGCCATCAGGTCTATAGCAAAGGAGGCTATAGCAAGAAAGACAGGAGCTAGAGGCCTTAGAAGCATTATGGAAAAGGTTATGATGGAGGTAATGTACGACGTTCCTTCAAGAAACGACATTTCCAAGTGCACCCTAAGCCAGGACGACCAAGAGGCCAAGGAGCCAAAGGTGGTTTTGACACATAAATAGCATTTAAGGCGGCATATGTCGCCTTGAATTTTTAGGAGGTATAGATGGACGAACTAGAAAAAGCTTTAGACGAGCTAGATCTTGAAGACGACAACAAAATATTAGATTCAGAACTTATAGAGCTTCCATTTGTTCCTTTAAGAGGTCTGACTATCTTCCCAAAGACCATAGTCAACTTCGATATCGGTAGAGAAAAATCCATGAAGGCTCTAGACGAAGCTATGAACACAGGAAAGTACCTGTTCGTGGCAAGCCAAAAGGATGACGACGTACTTCTTCCAACAGAGGATGACTGGTACCAGGTAGGTACCATCGTTAGAATCAAGCAGGTTCTAAAGCTAAAGGGAGACGTTTCAAGAGTCCTTGTTGACGGAAGATGCAGAGCCAAGATCACTGAAGTCACCATGCAGGAACCTTATCTAAAGGTGAGGGTTTCCAAGCTTGATGAACAGGTGGATGTTGAAAAGCTAATAGAGACTGAAGCCCTAACAAGGCTAGTCATAGAGGTATATAAAGAGCATCTAAGCCTGACAGACGAAAAGATAAAGCCTGAAATCGTGGAAGCAATATGCTCCATCGACGATCCAGGTCTAGTTGCAGATACCATCGCAACACAGATGCTTTTAAAGATTGAGGAAAAGCAGGCTGTACTTGAAGGCCTAGATGTAAATGAAAGACTTAATAGACTTTACAAGGCAATCGTAGAAGAAAACCAGATTGTACAGGTTGAAAAGGAAATTTCACAGAAGGTTCAAAAGGCCATGAACAAGAACCAAAAGGATTTCTTCCTTCACGAGCAGATGAAGACAATCCAAAAGGAACTTGGAGTGGGCGAAGATCCAGGTCAAGAATCCCTTGAATGGTTAAAGCAGCTGGATGAACTACATCTAGAGGAAAAGACCGACGAAAAGATACGTAAAGAGATTCAAAGGTTTGCAAAGATGCAGCCAATGAGCGCAGAAAGCACCGTTTCAAGGACATTCATTGAGACAGCTTTAGCTTTACCGTGGAACAAACAGAGCAAGACAAATTCAAATATTAAGAAGGCTGAGAAGATCTTAAACGAAGATCACTACGGCCTAGATAAGGTTAAGGAAAGGATAGTGGAGTACCTATCAGTAATTCACCTATCCAAGGAGATAAGAGGACCTATCATCTGCTTAGTAGGTCCACCAGGAGTAGGTAAGACCTCCGTAGCATCATCCATAGCAAGAGCTACAGGAAGGCAGTTCGTAAGAATGTCCCTAGGCGGCGTTAGGGACGAGGCTGAGATAAGAGGCCACAGAAAGACCTACATAGGCGCTATGCCTGGTAGAATCATCAGCCTTATCAAGGAAGCAGGAGTAAACAATCCAGTATTCCTGTTTGACGAGGTGGATAAGATCGGCGCAGACTACAAGGGCGACCCTTCATCTGCACTTTTAGAAGTCCTTGACCCTGAGCAGAACAAGGACTTTAAGGATCACTTCCTTGAGGTACCTTTTGATCTTTCCAAGGTAATGTTCATCACCACGGCAAACAGCGTGGATACAATTCCAGAACCACTTCTTGACAGAATGGAAGTAATTGAAATTCCAGGATACACAGAAGAGGAAAAGCTGGAGATTGCAAAGAGATACTTAATACCAAAGAAGGTTAAGGAACACGGACTTTCAAAGAATGCTCTAACATTTAGTGAAAAGAGCATTAGGAATATTATCAACTCATATACAAGAGAAGCTGGAGTTAGAAACCTGGAAAGAGAAATTGCCACCATCGCAAGAAAGACGGCAAAGAAGGTTGTAACTACAAAGACTAAGAGCGTGAAGGTAATGCCTTCAAGCTTAGAGGGCTTCCTTGGAAAGAAGAAATACTTCTACGATGTGGTAGAAGGAAAGAGCGAAGTAGGCGTAGTAACTGGAATGGCATGGACCAGAGTAGGTGGAGATACTCTGTTTATCGAGACAGCCCTAATGCCAGGCTCAGGTAAGGTTAGCCTTACAGGACAGCTGGGAGATGTTATGCAGGAAAGCGCAAAGGCAGCCATGTCATACATCAGGGTCCTTGGAATTGGCGGAGACTTCTACGAAAAGAAGGACATCCACATTCACGTTCCAGAAGGAGCAGTTCCAAAGGACGGCCCATCAGCTGGAGTTACAATGTTCACATCCATGGTATCCGCTTTAACAGATACACCTGTTAGAAAGGATGTAGCCATGACAGGTGAAATTACCCTTACAGGAAAGATCCTTGCAGTAGGCGGAATCAAGGAAAAGGTTCTTGCAGCCCACAGGGCAGGAGTAAAGACAATAATCCTACCTAAGGACAACAAGGCAGATATAGACGACATTCCTCAATCCGTAAGGAAGGAACTTAAATTTGTAACCATTGAAAAGGCTGATGAAGCCTTAGATATAGCCCTTGTGAAATAAGGAGAAGAAATGAAGGTAGTAAAATCAGACCTTGTTGCAGTAGCGGTAAGGGAAAATCAATATCCAGAGGACAACATGGTTGAAATCGCTTTTGCTGGTAGATCAAACGTGGGTAAGTCCTCCCTTCTAAACCTTCTTACAGGTAGAAAGAAGCTTGCTAGAGTAAGTGGTAGTCCAGGAAAGACCAGGACCATCAACTTCTACCAGATAAACGATAGGTTTAGAATAGTGGACCTTCCAGGCTACGGCTATGCCAAGGTATCTAAGTCCATCACCCAGGATTGGGGGAGGATGATGGAAAGCTACCTGGAGCACAGGGATGGTTTAAAAAAGGTGGTCCAACTGGTAGATATTAGACATGCTCCATCAAAGCAAGATGTTGAAATGTATGAGTATCTAAGGTATTATGGACTTGATGGAATCGTTGTTGCCACAAAGGCGGACAAGGTTTCCAGAAACGAGATGCAAAAGAATCTTGCTGTTATTAGAAAAAGCCTAAACCTTTCAAAGGAGGATATATTAATACCAGTATCCGCCTTAAAGAGAACAGGCCACGAAGATTTGCTAGATGTTATAGATTCTTTACTGGAGGGTTAAATGCAATTTGTTGGATTTAGAGTATTAATAAAGAGGATTGCCGCTATAAAATCCATGATGAGAGATAAATCCGTATCCCTATGGAAGAAGCTTTTAATCGTGGTTGGTATAGCCTATGTAATCATGCCATTCGATTTAATTCCAATGGTAGCATTTCCTCTGAACATAGTAGACGACGTTGCACTTTGGATAGGAATTATCTTTGGTCTTAGAAAGACGCTTGACTCCTACTGGTATGGCTCAAACGTTATAGACTTTTCAAAGAAATTTAATGACAATAACGTGGTCGAGGGTGTAGAATTTAATGTAGAAGATGACGATGAGTAAAGGAGAAAAAATGGCGGACACAATCGGAACTATTTTATTTACTGAGAAACAAATTCAAAAGAGAGCAAAGGAAATTGGCGAAGAAATCACCAAGGAATTTGCAGGAGAAGAAGTTATTTTAATCGGCACATTAAAGGGTTCATGCCTGTGGATGGCAGATATCATGAAGGCTATATCTTTAGATGTTAAGATCGACTATATCTGGGCTTCAAGCTATGGTTCAAGCACTACAACTTCAGGTATTGTAACCATCAAGAAGGATATTGAAACAGATCTTCACGGAAAGAACGTAATCATCATTGAGGACATCATCGATACAGGTACTACTTTAAACTATATTAAGAACCAGTTAAAGGAAAGAAATCCTAAGTGCGTTAAGATATGTTCAATGTTAGACAAGCCATCAAGAAGAATTGCAGATGTACAGGGAGACTACATCGGATTCGAAATTGAAAATCTATTCGTTGTCGGTTATGGCCTAGACTACGACCAAAAATACAGAAGCCTACCTTATGTAAGCTTTTTAGAAGGTTAATATTTAAAAAGGAGATAAAGAAAAATGAAAGTACAAGTTGGAATTTCAAACAAGCACGTACACCTAAGCCAAAAGGATCTTGACACTCTATTCGGACCTGGAGCAGAACTTACAGTTAAGAAGGAATTAGTTCAACCTGGACAATTCGCTTCAGATCAATTAGTAGACATCGTTGGCCCTAAGAAGACTTTAGCAGGCGTTAGAGTTCTTGGACCAGTTAGACCTGAATCACAAGTTGAACTAGCTCTTACAGACGCTAGAACAATCGGAGTTAAGGCTCCAGTTGCAGAATCAGGTAAGTTAGATGGAACTCCTGGCGTAAAGCTAGTAGGACCTTGCGGAGAAGTTGAACTAGAAAAGGGAGCAATCGCTGCTTTAAGACACGTTCACCTATCACCAGCAGAAGCTGCTGAAGCAGGCGTAAAGGATAAGGATATGATCAGCATCAGATTAGAAGGCGAAAGAGCTGTAACATTTGATCAAGTATTAGTAAGAGTTAAGGACAACTTCGTAGCAGAATGCCACCTTGACACAGACGAAGCAAATGCAGCAGGAATCGGCCCTAACGCTGAATGCGAATTAATCGTAAAATAAATTAAACAATTAGCGCAGTTATCTGCGCTTTTTTTCTTTACCATTTACTGTAAGGAGTATATAATGTATGTGTGATTTATTATGAAAAGGAGGAGGTCAAATGAAGAAAAAAATAGTAAGTCTTTTACTTGCATTAGCTTTAGTATTCGCATTTATGCCAACTAGCGTATTCGCTGGTAACTGTTCAGTACTTCAACCATATGCAGGTAAAGTCGTAGTTCTTCACTCAAATGACGTACACGGAAATGTAGACGGCTATAAATATATGGCTGGCCTAGCTAAAAAGTACGAAAAACTTGGTGCAGAAGTTATTCTTGCTGATGCAGGTGACTTTAGCCAAGGTACTACTTACGTAAGCACTACTAAGGGTGCTGATGCTGTAGATATGATGAACGCTGTAGGTTACGATGTTGCAACACTTGGTAACCACGAATTCGACTTCGGCTACGATCAACTTAAGGAAAACCTTTCAAAGGCTAACTTTAAGGTAGTTTGCACAGACGTATTCGATGCAGACGGAAACACTATCTACGATAGCTACACAATTATCGAGAAAGATGGTCTTAAGATCGGTTTCTTTGGCGTTGAAACTCCAGAAGCTCAAACTAAGGTAAATCCTGCTCTAATCAAGGGATTACAGTTTGCAACTGGTAAGGCTGTTAAGGAAAGCGCAATGAAGGCTGTTAGAGCTTTAAGAGCTAGAGATTGTGACGTAATCATCGCTTTATCTCACTTAGGCGTTGATGGTGAATCAGCTCCTTATAGATCAGTAGATGTATTCCCTGGTCTATTTGCTCAAGGTCTTGACCTAGTAATCGATGGACACTCACACACTGTAATGACAGAAAGCGAAGCAGGTGATTTAATTCAATCAACTGGTACTGCTTTTGAAAACATCGGTGTAGTAGTAATCGATAAGGCTAAGAAGGAAATCGTTAAGCACGAACTTTATCAAGTAGGCGAAAAGAGCCCAGTAGATAAGAAGGTTGAAAAGGCAGCTAAGAAGATCATGGATAGAGTAGATGCTGAATATGGCGAAGTATTCGCTAAGTCAGAAGTTACTCTAAACGGTGACAAGGCTCCTCAAGGTAACCGTGATAGCGAAACTAACAATGGTGACTTAATTACAGATGCAATGCTATGGTCAGTAGCTTACACTGGTGGTATCACAGAAGTTGATGCAGACCACGTTGTAGCAGTAACTAACGGAGGAGGAATCCGTGCTACAATCAACCCTGGCGATGTATCAAAGAAGGATATCAACACTGTTCTTCCATTTGGAAACACTGTAGCAGTTGTATATGTAACAGGTGCAGAACTTCTTGAAGCTTTAGAAGCATCAACATATTGCACTCCTGAAGCTGTAGGTGGATTCCCACAAGTATCAGGTTTACAGTTCACATTAGATACTTTAAAGGCTTATGTTGCTAACGATGAAACATATCCTGGTTCAACTTACTATGGACCTAAGAAGATCGCTAGAGTTACTATCGATTCAGTTAATGGACAACCATTCAACAAGGATGACGTTTATGCAGTAGTTACTAACAACTTCTGCGCAGCTGGTGGAGATACATACTATGCATTTGCAGCAGCAACATCACAATTCGACACAGGTATTCCTGTAGACGAAGCTGTAATGTTATTCGTAACTGAACAACTTGGCGGAGTAATTGGACAAGATTACGCTGCTCCTCAAGGCAGAATCGTTATTAAATAGTAAATTACAAAAGATAAAAAAATAGCTACCGGCTTAGCTGGTAGCTATTTATCTTTTTTGTAATCTTTTTTTGCTTGTTCAATGTCTGTTGGAAGGAATATGACATTGCCATCTTCCTTCTTCTTTTGTACTTCCTGTTTTCTATGTACAGCACCTGGTTTGGAGTTTACATAGTAGTAAATTCCCACAGCTGCAATGAATATTATTCCTAAAACTATTAGTGGCATGGTAAACCTCCTTATTAATACAAACATTTTATAATACTTTCCTTGACTTTTCAAGGATTTCTCATTAAAATATTTATTGTGTTTAACTAAATATCAAGCGTTGAAGGAACCAGTAGCCTAGTAGTAAAATCCTTACAGAGAGACATTGTTGGTGAGAATATGTCGGTGAGAATTAGGTGAATATCACTCCGGAGCTTAACACTAATGAGAGGCGCCTTGATGGAGGTTGCAACTAGGGTGGTACCGCGGTTATTAATCGTCCCTAATCGATATTTATCGGCTAGGGATTTTTTATATATCTCGGCCAAGAGAAAGGATAAAAAAACATGTTTGAAAAACTATCAGAGAAGCAAGTTGCTGAATACCAAAAAGAGCAAGTTGCCAATTGGAAAAAAGTTGATCTTTTAAAGAAGTGCGTAACTTCAAGAGAAGATGCAGAGCAGTTCGTCTTCTTCGAAGGACCACCAACTGCCAACGGTAAGCCAGGCATTCACCACATGATGGCTAGAACTTTAAAGGATTCCATTAACCGTTACAAGACCATGCAGGGTTACAAGGTTAATAGAAAAGGCGGATGGGATACTCACGGACTTCCAGTAGAAATTGAAGTTGAAAAGCAGCTAGGTTTCAGCGGAAAGAAGGACATCGAAGAGTACGGAATCGAAGCTTTCAACAAGAAATGTAAAGAATCAGTATTTACATATACAGAGATGTGGACAGATATGTCAGACAGAATGGCATATATGGCAGATATGGACAATCCATACATCACACTGGACAACGACTATATCGAATCAGTATGGTGGATTATCAACAAGGCTTTTAACGACGGACTTGTATACGAAGGCCACAAGATCATCCCTTACTGCCCACGTTGCGGAACTGGTCTTGCTTCCCACGAAGTAGCTCAAGGCTACAAGGACGTAAAGGTTCAGACAATAACAGCTAAGTTCAAGAGAAAGGGAACAGAAAACGAATACTTCCTTGCTTGGACTACTACAGCATGGACACTTGCAGCTAACACTGTATTAACAGTTCACCCTGACGTAGACTACGTTAAGGTTAAGATGCTAAAGGGCGACGAAGAAGGTAACTACTTCTACCTAGCTAAGGCTTTAGCAGATAAGACCCTAGGCGAAGGAAACTATGAAGTAGTTGAAGAGATGAAGGGTAAAGACCTTGAATACATTGAGTACGAACAACTGATGCCATGGGTTGAAGTTGACCCTAAGGACAAGTGCTTCTTCGTTACATGCATGGAATACGTAACTGTAGAAGATGGTACAGGTATCGTTCACTCAGCTCCTGCATTTGGTGAAGACGACTATCAGTGCGGAAGAAAGTATCACCTTCCTATGCTTCAACCAGTAGACCTTCAGGGCTGCTATACTTGCACACCTTGGAAGGGCCACTTCATCATGGAAGAAGGCCTGGATGTAGAAATCATCAAGTGGCTTGCTACTGAAGATAAAATCTACGCTAAGGCTAAGTTAGAGCATAACTATCCACACTGCTGGAGATGCGGAACTCCTCTTGTATACTATGCTAACCCAAGCTGGTACATCGAGATGAGCAAGCTAAAGGATAACCTGGTTAGAAACAACAACACAGTAAACTGGTGGCCAGACTACGTAGGCGAAAAGAGATTCGGAAACTGGCTAGCAGAAGTTAAGGACTGGGCAATCTCAAGATCAAGATACTGGGGTACTCCAATTCCTATCTGGAAGTGTGAGTGCGGACACCTTGAATGCGTTGGTTCAAGAAAAGACCTGGTAGCTAAGGCTAATGAAAATATTGATGAAAGCATCGAACTACATAGACCATACGTTGATGACGTTACATTCACTTGCCCTGAGTGCGGCAAGGTAATGCACAGAATCCCTGAAGTTATGGACTGCTGGTTCGACTCAGGATCAATGCCATTTGCACAGTGGCACTATCCGTTTGAACATAAGGACGACTTCGATAAGCTATTCCCTGCAGACTTCATCTGCGAAGGTATAGACCAGACTAGAGGTTGGTTCTACTCACTGATGGCAATTTCCACAATCGTTATGGACCAGGCTCCATACAAGAACGTTCTTGTAAACGACCTAATCCTTGACGCACAGGGAAAGAAGATGAGTAAGCACGTTGGAAACACCGTAAGCCCATTTGAAATGATGGATAAGTACGGTGCAGACGCATCAAGATGGTACCTATTATCCGTATCACCTGCATGGACTCCAACTAAGTTCGATGAAGAAGGTCTTAAGGACGTAGTTTCCAAGTTTTTTGGAACTTTAAGAAATGTATATAACTTCTTCGTACTTTACTCAAATACAGACAACATCAATCCTAAGGACTTCGATGTTAAGTACGAGGATAGACCTGAGCTAGATAAGTGGATTTTATCCAAGTACAACAAGCTGGTAGACACTGTTACATACAACATGGATCACTACGACCACATGAAGACAGTAAGAGCTATCACCGACTTCGTAGCAGAAGACCTATCCAACTGGTACATCCGTAGAGCTAGAAGAAGATTCTATGCACCTGAAATGGATTTAGATAAGAAGAGCGTATACAAGACTACTTACGAAGTGCTTGTAGGAGTATCCAAGCTAATCGCTCCAATCGCACCGTTCATTTCAGATGAAATCTACACTAAGTTAACTGGAGAAGAGTCAGTACATATCGCTTACATGCCTAAGTGCGACAAGTCCCAGATCAACGAAGCTGTAGAAGAGAGAATGGACCTAGTTAGACAGATGGTAACCCTTGGTAGAGGTACTAGAGAAGCTGAAAAGATCAAGGTTAGACAGCCGCTTCAAAAGATTATGGTAGATGGTAAGTACAAGGAGCTAATCTCTGACTTAACACCACTTATCCTTGAAGAGCTAAATATCAAGGAAGTTGAATTTGCTGGTGACCTTGGTTCACTTATGAACTTTGAACTTAAGCCAAACTTTAGAGCAGTAGGTTCAGTACTTGGACCTAAGGTTAAACTGTTTGGTCAAGCTCTAGCTAAGGTAGATGCTGCAGACTTCGTAGGTAAGCTAAAGGCTGATGGCAAGGTAACAGTAGACCTTGACGGAGAAGCTTTCGACGTTACTGAAGAATATGTAGACGTTAGAATCAGCGCTAAGGAAGGCTTTGCAGTGGGAATGGAAAACAACGTATTTACAATCCTAGATACAAACCTTACTGATGAGCTGATCAACGAAGGATACGCTAGAGAAATCGTTTCAAAGATCCAGCAGCTGAGAAAGCAAAAGGATTTCGAAATGATGGATAACATCAAGATATTCCTAGAAGCAGAAGATACTATTCTTAAGGCAGTGGAACTTCACAAGGATTACATCATGAAGGAAACACTGGCTACTGAAATCGTTGAAAAGAGCGGACTAGAAGTTTACTCAATCAACGGAATCAAGACTGGTATCGACGTAGAAAGAATATAAAATAACGCCTCGCAAGAGGCGTTTTCCTAACATTATGAAGAATTTATACGATTTAAACTTAAACGAAATAGCATCACTAGCAGTAGCAGCTGGGGCTCCACGCTTTAGAGGTGAGCAAATATTTAGGTGGCTAGCAAAGGGCGTTGAATCCCTGGATGAGATGAGCAACGTGCCGCACCACCTGCTTTCTAAGATCTCTGAGGAGTACAATGTTTTCCTTCCTAAGGTGGAGAAGGTTCAGAAGTCAAAAGATGGCACCAAGAAGTTTCTCTTTTCCCTTGAAGATGGAAACTGCATAGAGAGCGTCTTCATGAAGTACAATTACGGCAACTCCATTTGCATATCCAGCCAGGCAGGGTGCAGGATGGGATGTAAGTTCTGCGCTTCCACCATGGATGGTTTAAACAGAAATCTTACTGCAGGTGAAATGCTAGGACAGATTCTTGCTGCAGAAAAGTACACCGGTGAAGAAATTGGCCACGTGGTTGTTATGGGAACAGGAGAGCCCCTAGATAACTACGAAAATTTATCTAAGTTCATCCATATAGTAAATGACAGGCAGGGAAAGAACCTGGGAATGAGAAACATCACCGTTTCAACCTGCGGCCTAATCCCCATGATAGATCAATTTGCAGAGGACTTTGATCAGGTGAACCTGGCCATCTCCCTTCACAGCGTAAGGGATGAGGTTAGAAGTAACATGATGCCTGTAAATAACAAGTATTCGGTGGATCAACTACTGGAAGCTTGCAGAAGGTATGTGGATAAGACTCACAGGAGAATCACCTTTGAATACACCCTTGTGGACGGGGTAAACGATAGCTTAGAGGATGCTAATGAACTTGCAGATAAGCTATTTGGGCTTAACTGTCACGTAAACCTAATTCCTCTAAACGAGGTTAAGGAGACAGGCCTTAAGACTACACCTAGGGAAAAGGCCAATAAGTTTAAGGAAGCTCTTGAAAAGAGGAGAATTCAGGTGACCATAAGAAGGGAACTTGGAGATGACATAGATGGGGCCTGCGGACAGCTAAGACTTTCCGTAAAAGCCCTTGATAACTAACGCAATGTAGGATATACTAGGGTATATAAAATATTTCAGAGGAGGCGGTTATTATGGTTAAGTTATTAGTAGGCCATAAAGGCAGTGGTAAGACTAAGCAAATGATCGAATTAGCTAATGAGACTGTTGAAAAGGCACAGGGAAGTGTTATCTTCATCAACAAGAACCAAAGGTTAATGTACGATTTAAAATATAGAATTAGAGTGGTAGACATGGACGATTACGAACATGTTACCAACAGCGACGAATACATCGGTTTCCTATACGGAATCATTTCTTCAGACCACGATATTGAATACATCTTTATCGATAGCATCTTGAAGCATGCCGATTTCTCACTAGGAGATCTTCCAGAATACATCGACAGACTAAAGGACATTTCAAAGAACTATGGAATGGACTTCATCGTAAGCTTAAGTGCTGATCAAGAAGAAATGATCGGCGTTAACTTCGAAGGCGTTGAAATTCTAAATTAATAAGGATAGGAGAGGCGACATCTGTCGCCTTTTGTTTTACTATGGATATTAAAGACATCAAGAAAGCTTTAGATGAAAGACAGGTAGGCACGGTGATGAAGCACAGGTACTTCAGCGTGCTAATACCTTTAGTTTTAAAGGAAGATAGGCTTTACCTTCTTTTCGAGCAAAGGGCAAGAAGCCTTAAGAAAGAAGCTCAGCCAGGAGATATTTGCTTTCCTGGAGGAAGGCTAAATGAAGGTGAAGATGGCCTAAGAGCTGCTCTTAGGGAAACTAAAGAAGAGCTAGGAATAACAGACATTAAGGTGCTAGGCCAGTTCGATACGGTTCACGGCTTTAGCGGATACAGCATATATACATATGTAGGCCTGGTAGATATGGACATAACTTTAAATGAAGACGAGGTGGAGGAAGCATTTTTGGTACCACTGGACTTCTTTATGGAAAATGAGCCATACGTGTTTACTGCAGATATTGCTGAAGACGTCAGTGACTTTCCGTACGAGCTTTACGGAGTATCTAAGGACTACTACTGGGGTAAATCATCTGTTGAAATGCCCCTATACAAATACCAGGATAAGAACATCTGGGGAATTACAGGAAGAATAGTTAGAAGGTTTGTAGAGGAAATATGTTTTTACCAATCTCACAACTAGATATGAAGGAAAGAGGCTGGGACAGCCTGGATTTCATCGTAATAACAGGAGATGCCTATGTGGATCATCCTTCCTTTGGCACGGCCATAATTTCTAGAGTCCTTGAGGCTGAAGGCTTTAAGGTTGGCATAATAGCTCAGCCCAACTTCAAGGATGCTGAAGATTTTAAGAGGCTGGGTAAACCAAGGCTGGGATTTCTAATAAACTCTGGCGCTGTGGACTCCATGGTGAACAACTACTCGGTGTTTAAGCATAGAAGAAGGGTAGACGACTACGCACCAGGCGGTGTTTACGGAAAGAGGCCAGATAGGGCGGTTATCGTGTACGCCAACAGGGCAAGAGAGGCATATAAGGATGTACCAATCATCATCGGCGGCCTAGAGGCAAGCCTTAGAAGGCTAGGCCACTACGATTACTGGCAGGACAAGGTGAGAAGGTCAATACTTTTAGATGCAAAGGCGGACCTTTTAATCTACGGCATGGGTGAAAAGACCATAGTAGAGGTCGCTCAGGCCCTTGACTCTGGAATAGATATAAAGGACATCACCTGGATAAATGGTACCTGCGTAAAGGTAAAGGAAACTGACGCAACTCTTCTTCCATCCTTTGAGGAGATAGAAAAGGATAAGGAAAAGTATGCCCAAAGTTTTAGAATGCAGTACCAGGCAAAGGAAGCATTAGCTGAGAAGTACCAGAACTTCTACGTGCTTCAAAACCCACCTCAGGAACCACTAAATACGGCGGAGCTAGACAGGGTGTACGAACTTCCATACGAAAGGGAGTACCATCCTATCTATGAAAAGGACTGCGGTATCAAGGCCCTTAGCGAGGTTAAGTTTAGCCTGGTTTCATCAAGAGGCTGCTTTGGAGGATGCGCTTTCTGCGCCCTAACTTATCATCAGGGAAGAAGGGTTACAGGAAGAAGCCACCAGTCTCTAATTAGAGAGGCAAAGCTTCTAATTAAGAAGAAGGACTTTAAGGGATACATCCACGATGTAGGCGGACCTACTGCAAACTTTAGGGGACCTAGCTGCAATAATCTTGACTGCAAGAAGAGGGACTGCATGTACCCAACCGTTTGCAAGAACATGAAGGTGGACCACTCAGACTACATCTCCCTTCTTAGAAAGCTTAGAAGCCTTGAAGGGGTTAAGAAGGTGTTCATCCGTAGCGGCATCAGATACGACTACGTGATGCAGGATAAGGATAGGACCTTCATCCGTGAGCTATGTGAACACCATGTAAGCGGCACACTAAAGGTTGCACCTGAACACGTTTCTGAAAGAGTGCTGGGATACATGAGAAAGCCATCAAAGGAGGTCTTCCTTTCCTTTGCAAGGGAATACCAAAGGATGAATGAAAAGCTAGGTAAGAAGCAGTATCTAATACCTTATCTAATCTCATCTCATCCAGGAAGCACCTTAGATGATGCCATAGAGCTAGCCCTTTTCCTAAAGGACTACGGCTTTGTGCCAGATCAGGTTCAGGACTTTTATCCTACACCTGGAACCCTGGCAACCACCATGTTCTATACTGAGCTTGATCCATTTACCATGGAGAAGGTTTACGTTCCAAAGACCATGGAAGAAAAGAAGATGCAAAGAGCGCTAATACACTTTAAGAAACCTGAAAACAGGGAGCTGGTAATTAAGGCTCTGAAGAAGCAGGATAGAGAAGATTTAATAGAGGTACTTTTAAATGGTAGATCTTCAAAGAATACTTACAGAAAGCCAAAGAGAAGTAGATAAAATTAAGGCTAAGGAATTTAATGTAAAGGTGGAAATTGGAAGGGAAGAAGCAACTGGTGAGCTAGCCCTTTCAGATAACAAGACCTACCTTAAATATCTCCTTGAGGAAAGGGATATGCGAGGCAAGGCCAATATGATATACATCGACCCACCTTTCTTTTCAAAGGCTAAGTATGATGCTGCAATAAAGGTGGATTCATCCATTCCTGCAGTAAAGCTACTAGCATACGAGGACAATCTAGACCTAACAGATTACCTTAAGATGGTAACCGTTAGGCTGCTTTTAATGAAGGAAATCTTAGCTGATGATGGAACCATCTGGGTTCACCTTGACTGGCATGCAAGCCACTACGTTAAGATAATCCTAGATGAGATTTTCGGGGAGAAGAACTTTGTAAACGAGATCATCTGGACATACAAGTCTGGTGGTAGCGGCAAGAAACACTTTTCAAGGAAGCACGACAGCATCCTAGTGTACAGCAAGACTGGCAAGTACTATCTAAACCCTGGCCAGGAGAAGTCATACAACAGGGACTTTAAGCCTTACAGGTTCAAGGGCGTAAAGGAGTACAAGGACGAGTTGGGCTGGTACACCATGGTTAACATGAAGGATGTATGGCACATCGACATGGTGGGAAGAACATCTGCTGAAAGGACAGGCTATGCCACTCAAAAGCCTGAGGCACTTCTTGAAAGGATAATTGAGGCTTCGACTAAGGAAGGGGACCTTTGTTGCGACTTTTTTGCAGGAAGCGGAACCCTTGCTAGCGTAGCTGAAAGGCTGGGCAGAAGGTGGATAATGGCTGACTCTGGCATGCTTGCAGTAACTAGCGCAACAAACAGGCTAGCAAAGGCAGGGGCAAACTTTAAGGTGCTTTCAAGCACAAGCTTTAAGTCCGCTGGATCAGTAACCTTTAAGCATTTCTTTGAAAAGATAGAGATGACGGACAAGTACCATCTAATCCTAGACCTTAAGAAGTATGTTCCAAAGAACCTGGAGGAAAAGGTGGATGAAAAGTCCTTAAAGGATATACAGAAGATAGACAGCCTAAAGCTGATCCAGTGCTGGAGCGTGGACTTTGATTACGACGGTAAGGTTCATAGACCTAGCCAGTTCTTCACTGAAGGGCAGCTGCGCTGTGAAAAACTTTTAAGTGGACCTAGAACAATAAACGTTCAGGTTATAGATATATTTGGCAACTTAATACAAAAGGAGATAGTTCTTTAAGTCCCATTAGCTCAGTGGATAGAGTATCGCCCTCCGAAGGCGACGACGAAGGTTCGACTCCTTCATGGGATGCCAATACAGACACCAGTGATACGCTGGTGTCTTTTTTCTTGACATCTGTTTGAAATGTTGGTAAAGTAAAGAAAGTAAAGAAATCTTGAAAGGAGGGGCTTATGGAAATTAGCAGAATGTCATCAAAAGGACAAGTTACAATACCAGTAAGTGTAAGAAACAAACTGGGTTTAAAGGCTGGAGATAACGTTGTCATCTTTGAAGATAATGGTCGGTTCTATATCGAGAATGCTTCTGCAATATCTTTACAGTATATAGGCCCAGAAACTAACGCAAATCTTAAGGTTGCAGAGCCAACCTTTAGATACTGCACAGTTCGTGAGTCTTTAGAAGAATCCCTTAAGGAAGTAAAAGAAATGAGAGAGGGAAAAAGACCAGAGATGACAATTGACGAACTATTTGACAATATCAAAAGATGGGTTGATGAAGTGAAAGAAGACGAGAACAGGCACCAGTGATACGCTGGTGTCTTTTTATGTGCTTTAAATGGCAAACTAAGTCAATTGACAAAAGGGCAGGCTGGACTTATCCTTTAATTGAAGGGGAGGAGAATAATGGGGATTAGAAAAATCGGTCTGCTGATGGAAGACGGACCTTATGAGGAAGCACTAATAAAGGGACTAGCAGGGGTAGGAAATGGCATGTCCTTCTCAAGGGTAATAGATAGTGAAAGTTTAGATTCCTACGATGCTATCCTGGTGGAGGGAAGTCCTAAAGGGGCCACCGATATTAACAATTCCATTATTCTAGCTTCTCGGCTAGATCAATACGATATATCCAACATGACACTTTTTAAATTTCAAGGCAGCAAGTCATTATATAAAGACTTGCTGTTTCTTTTTTCTAAGGAAAAGATGGCTAACTTCTCTGTTAAGGAAAAGGGGAATCCTGAAGTAATTGGGATGTATTCACTTGGTGGCGGCAAAGGTGTTACATCAGTATGCCTTGCTTTAAGCCACGTGCTGCCTGGAGATGTACTCTATTTAAATGCAGAGCCTTTTAATTCCGCTATTGATTATCTAGATTACCAGCAGGACAGCAGACTGCTCATGTATGCAGTAAGCCAGGGTATACACATGGATCTATCCAGGTATATCAAGGAGGAGGATGGCTTTAGCTACTTCGACGTAGGAGAGGTAAATCACTTCTCAGTTTTAAACATGGATAGACTAAAAGGGCTAATTAGCCACATTAACAGTCAAAAGGATTACCAATACATAGTCATAGATCTAGGTCGCTTAAACAGGAAATTAGAGGCTTTTGAGAGGGAGATAGAGGTAGTAGAGTACCCAGAAGAGGGGGAAGGTAAGATAATCAATAAATGCCCTATAGAAATTTCTTCCTTTGGATGGGTGCTTCATTTAGATAGTCAGATTAGAAAGGGCTACTACAGCATTTTTACCGCTGACGTAAAGAGGATAATGGAAAATGAACTTAGACTTACTACAAAAGATCAGAGATGAAATACTTGCTAGCCCTGATATGGATGACGATACTGCTAAGCTTTTAATAGCCCAGAAGGTCCTTGAAGAAACTGATGAAATAGACATTGAAGCTACGGTGGAAAAATATTTTCTTAAGGTTAGGAGAAAGCTGGGAGTCTTGGATAGCCTAGTAAAGGACGATACCATCAGCGAGATCATGGTAAACGGCAAGGACAACATATATATTGAGAGGAAGGGCAAGGTCATAAAGACAGACCTATCTTTTGATTCCACCCAGGAACTGGAGGAGGTAATTAGGTATATAGCAAGCAAGGTCCATAGGGAGATAAACGAGATGAACCCCATTGTGGATGCCAGGCTTGAAGACGGCTCTAGAATTAACGGAGTGTACAAAAACATTGCAATTAATGGACCAATTCTAACCATTCGTAAGTTCAACAAGGAGTACATCACCATGGAGCAGATGGTGAATTTCGGCACCCTTACTAGGGAGTGCATGGACTACCTTAAGGGTGAGGTCAAGAGGGGGATGAACATCTTCATTAGCGGAGGAACTTCATCTGGAAAGACCACATTTTTAAACGCTTTAGCGGACTTCATTCCTGAGGACGACAGAGTGGTTGTAATTGAGGACTCTGTGGAACTTAAACTGGATAACATCAAAAACATCGTAAGGATGGAGGTTAGAAACGCCAACTCCATGGGAAAGGGAAAGGTATCCATGGACCAGCTTATCCGGACTAGCCTTAGAATGAGGCCAGACAGGATAATCATTGGGGAAGTTAGAGGAAAGGAAGTTACAGATATGCTGCAGGCACTAAACACTGGCCATAGCGGCAGCCTTTCCACTGGACACGGCAATTCCATCAGAGGAATGCTTAGAAGACTGGAAGCAATGTACCTGATGGGTTCAAGCATTCCCATCTCATCAATAGCAGGTCAGATCACCACGGGCATAGACATATTTGTTCATCTAAAGCGTGAAGGTGGACAGAGAAAAGTTGTTGAAATTGCAAGGGTTTTAGGCTACCAGGATGGAGAATATATCCTTGAAAAAATCTTTGAAAGAGACGAAAAAGGAGAGCTAGTATGGATAGAAAAATCCTAGGAATTACAGTGCTAACATCTGCGCTAATATCCTGGCTCATGTACGATACATTTCTTCTTACTCCAGTCTTTTCACTAGCATATTTTCCTGTGGAAAAGCTGTACAAAAGGTATTTGGAAAAGAAGGAAAAGAGAAAGCTAGAAAAGGAATTTTTAGACTTTCTTTACTACATATCCATTTCCTTTTCACTGGGCAGAAACATGATGCAGGCCATAGAGGAAGCGCTGGTAAACCTTAGGGAACTTTACGGAAAGGACTCAAAGCTTGTGGCTGATCTAGATAATGCACTGAAAATATATGTTCAGAGCAACGTGGAGGACTTAAACTTCGCTAAGGGAAGTGGTAACCAGGACATGGTGGACTTCTTCGATGTGTATAGCCAGTGCAAGGTTACAGGAGGAGATATGACCCAGGCAATTAATGCAGCTTCAAAGGTAATCTCAGAAAAGATTAACGTAACAAGGGAGATAGAAAATATGTCTAGCCAGAGAAAACTGGAAGGCAGGATTATCCTTGCCATGCCCTTTTTAATCATTGGATTTCTAAAGGTTACAGGGCCAGACTACTTATCCGTAATGTACTCGACCTTGGCAGGGCGGATTATCATGACAATCACCTTAGGAATATGCGCTCTTTCATATTACCTGGTAGAAAGGATTACCAGGGTGAACATATGAAGGAGAAGATTTTAAGGTGGCTAGCAGGAGATGAAAGGGAGTATGAAAGGCTAGAGCCAAACTTCTTTGGAAGGTATGACGATGGGCTAATACAAAAACAAATACAAAGTAACCTTATTAACGCAAAGCGCATCATACTTGCCATGGGCCTAATACTCTTAGTACTTCTCTTAAAGACACTTCTAATTTCCGATGGATACATCTATGAAAAGGGAAAGGTCATAGCCCTAGAAGGTAGGGACAAGGTGTACAGCCTGGTAGCAAAGACTTCAAGTGCTAAGAAGGATATGACCATCACATTTCCCAAGGAGAAGAAGGATAGGGATGATGAAATCATCAAGGACGATAGCTACTATATAGACCAGGTAAAGAGGCAGATTGAAAGCTCCAAGGCAAGGAAAATTAACCTTCCTAGCCAATTACTTAACGGAAGCAAGGTTACCTTTAAAAAGGGAAGAGACCTGACATTAATCTATCTTTTGTTCATCTTTTCAGTGATCATCTTTGCCATGAGAAAGGGTAGATACATTAAGCTTAAGACCTTTAAGGAAAAGGCAAGGCAGGACGTACTTAACCAGCTACCCATGTACATTAACAAGATCCTAATAACCTGGAAGAGCGGCGCTACACTTTATGAATCTCTAAGGAAAGCCTCATCTAGTCCTTTAGGCAGTGGCTTTTTTGAGGAAAATGTCCATAGAATACTATGCGAATGTAGCCTGACAGGAGATAACCTAATCGAAAGGTTAAACGACTTTGCCATTTCGGTTGATGTTAGGGAATTTAAGAGGATAACCAACGTAATACTGGAAAACCAGAGCAAGGGTAGTTATCTACTAGATAAGCTGGAAGAAGAGAGAATTAACATCTGGGAAAAGAGAAAGGAAAGGGCCATAGAGGAAGGAAAGAAGAGCGAGACGAAGCTGGTAATACCTATGAGCATGCTGTTAATAGCTTTAATCGTTGTTACCTCATGCCCAGCCTTTTTGAATATGTAAGGAGGACGAAATGCTAAGAAACAAGAGGGGGATGGAGATGGTGCAGGTGGCCATACTTGTTGCCATCGCCATAGCAGTAGGACTTATCTTTAAAAACGAGATTACGGAATTTGTAAATACCACATTTGGAAATCTTAACGGAGGAGATTTCTAATGAAGATGGTGGAAGGGGCCATAGTGATGCCAATCATCATACTAATATCCATGGCCGTAATATATTTCAGCATATTTCAGTTTGAAAATTTCAACCTTCAGATAAGACTTCATCAAGAACTTCTAAAGGCAGAGGAAAGCATGAGCATGGAGAAATATAACTGTATTAGTCTTGGCGGCATCATGGATGACATATTAGAGACTAGAATTTATGGAAGTATATATGTTAAATAAACGGGGGTCAGTAATCCTCTTTTTATCCATGATCTTTACAAGCCTAATAATCCTAATTTTTACCTTGGCTCACCTATCCATAGATAGAGGGATATATTCAGCTACAGATAGCCTGGCCAGGGTGTGGGGAACTGACGTACTTTCCTTCTACGACACCTACCTATACCAGGACTACGACATCTACGCCTTTGAAGGAAAGAGGGCAGATAGTATTAGCACCTACATGGATAAATCATATAAAGATAAGAAATATATTAAGAACGCCAGCGTTAGTGAAAATCTAATGGATTACGGATTAATTGACCCAAACAATTTTCAGCTAGCCATAAAGGACTGCATCAAGGTAAGGGAGAAGATGGAAAACAATAAAGAAGAGAGAAAACTTGTAAACATGAGGATATTTGAAAGCCTTCCTTCCAGGATAGATAAAACTACTAGCCTATCTAAGAAGGACAAGGCATCAAGCCTTATGTACGCTTTAAACCACTTTAACAGCTATACCAATATGGTGAATCCATACTCCTTCTTTAAAAACGAGGTGGAGTACCTGATCTGCGGAAAGAACTCGGATAGTCTAAACAGAAAGGCCCTAAGAAGAAAGTTTGTAGCTACAAGGATTGGACCTAACAGCGCATACATATATACAAAGCCAAAGATGATGGAGGAAACCCTAGCGCTGGCAAACGTACTAACTCCAGGACCTGAGGCAGCCCTTACTCAGATAGCACTAATTGAGACATGGGCTACTTTTGAAAGCGAAAACGACTGGAAGATAATCCTAGATGGAGGAAAAGTTCCACTAGCAAAGACAGATAGTTCCTGGGCTTTAAAGGATTCAAGCATCCTAAAGAAGAAGGAAGCAGGCTACGTTAAGATGAATAACGCTACAGGCCTAGGATACACCGACTACCTTAAGGTGATGCTACTTGCTGAAAATGAGAAGAAATTGCTTCTAAGGATGATGGACCTTATCCAGATAAACATGAGGCTAAATCACTACGACGACTTTCTAATTTCAGACTACTACACAGGCATGCAGTACACCATAAATGTTAACGGTGAGGACCACGACTATGTTATGGAATACAAAAAAAGGTAGCTATATCCTAGAGGCTAGCATAGCACTTCCCATATTCATCATTGGCATCCTAATACTTTCATCAATCATCGGCATAGTAAGTAGGTGTGAAAACGCAGCCTTTATTCTAGCTGATGAAGCCCAAAGATACCAATACGAGTTCATACCTGAAAACATAGAGGATAGGATATGTAGGGAGGCAAAGGTTAGAAACGTAGGGGTAAATAGGTCAGGATACACCTTTAAGCTAGATATGGAGGCAGGGCCTAATACAGTTATGGACATCAACAGCAAGGTTCGCTTTAACCTTAATCTTTACGCAAGGCCCTTCATAGGAGCAACTAGGATGGAGAAAAAGGAAAGCCTTAGCACATTTGGAATGAAGGAAAAGTACGTAGCGGTATACATCTTTCCAAACTCAGGAAAGAAGTTTCATAAGCGTGGCTGCACCTACGTAAACTCATACTACTCCAGGGTAAGGCTAACGGAAAAAATTATGAGAAAGTACAAAAGCTGCAGGAGTTGTAAGAGCAGCAAGGCCAAGGTAGGGGACATGGTATATCTCTTTGAATACGGCAAGGACTACCACCTTAGAAAGTGCAAGACCATAGATAAGTACGTGATTGAAATGGATAGAAAGGATGCAATTAACAAGGGATACACACCTTGCTCAAAGTGCGGAGGATGATATGGAAAACTTTATGATAGAAACCATAGTAAATGGATATTGCAAGAGCCTGATCAGGGCAAATCTATTGGAAAACAGCCTTTACTTCGATATGGAAGGGCTGGAAAAGGCAAGGCCTAGATCAACACTAGATGCCATAAAACTCATTGAAAATGCTGTTGAGATATGTAACGACTTGGAGGACCACCTTTTCTTTAAAAATACCTACCTTTTAGATTTAGATCACCTTTACTACAATAGGTCCAGGAAGAGGTACTTTTTAAAGTACGAGGAAGGGGAAGGAAAGGTGCAAAAGTTAATATATGAACTGGGGGAGATGTGGCCATTTATACGGGACTTTCCCCTGGAAGAAATGGAGGATGAAAGGCTTCTTAGATACCTGGAAAGAAAAAAGATGGAAGCCTATCAGCTGGGCATTTCTTAAACCTCTTTGGAGGTTTCTTTTTTTGCAAGAGATTGATATAATATATGTATATTTTGGTAAGAGAGGAAAAGATATGATTCCACTATCTACAAGGATGAGGCCAGATTCCATAGACGAGTTTGTAGGACAGACTCACTTCATGTATAAAGGCTCCCTTTTCTATAACTCAATAAAGAACAAGACCTTCGATTCAGCCATCTTCTTTGGACCTAGCGGCACAGGAAAGACAACCCTAGCTAGGATCATCGCAAAGGAAATGGATGGAGAGTTTCAGGAGATAAATGCCTCAACTACAGGCACCAAGGAACTGAAGGAGATAATAGAGAAAGCAAAGCTAAGGTTTTATGGACTAGAAGCTAAGACCACCTACGTGTACATCGACGAGTTTCACAGGTGGAACAAGCTGCAGCAGGACTCCCTTCTAAAGGCACTGGAAGATGGGATAATAAAGTTCATAGGTTCAACCACAGAAAACCCATACTTTGCCATCAACAACGCTGTAATTTCCAGGGTTAGAAACATCTACGAGTTTAAGCCACTTTCAAGGGAAGATATTAAGACTATCATCGAAAGAACCTTGACGGATAAGGACAAGGGCTTCGGTGGTTTAAACATTAAGTACGACGAGGATGCTTTAGATATATTGGCAGATCTATCCAACGGAGACGCTAGGGTTGCCCTAGATACCACAGGCTTCATAGTGGATAACCTAGGCGATGGCCAGAAGATAGACAAGGACGTAATCGCTGAAGCTATGCAAAGAAAGGTGGGCTTCTACGATAAAGGAGACGATAGATATAACCTGCTTTCTGCCCTTCAAAAGAGCATTAGAGGGTCAGACCCAGACGCTGCAATCCACTACTTTGCAAGGCTAATAGACGGAGGTGCAGACATTCAGACCATAGGTAGAAGACTTCTAGTCATGGCATCTGAAGACGTGGGCATGGCCTATCCACAGGCTATATCAATAGTCACATCCTGCGTACAGGCAGCCCTGATGGTAGGACTACCAGAAGCGGCAATAAACCTAAGCCAGGCGGTAATACTTCTTGCTTCATCACCTAAGTCAAATAGGTCAAATGAAGCATATTTAGCTGCCATGGCAGACCTTAGAAACAGAAAGATAGACGATGTTCCTGATCACCTAAAGGATTCTCACTTTGGTGGAGCAAAGAGCCTAGGTAGAGGCACAGGATACAAGTATCCACACGCATACGGCGGATACGTAAAGCAGCAGTACCTACCAGATAACCTTTACAAGGAAGGTAAGAAGTACTACGAACCTACAACCAACGGCCAGGAAAAGAGCTTTAAGACTTACCTGGACAGCTTAAAGGAAAAATAGATGGAAGTAATTTTAGCCGAAAATTCAGGCTTTTGCTTTGGAGTAAAGCAGGCAATAAACCTTGCAGAAAAACAGGCAGAAGTAAATAGAGGAAAGAGGATATTCACCTGCGGACCACTTATCCATAACAGCATGGTAACAGGCCAGCTAAAGGATAAAGGTGTACAGATAATATCTTCACTTTCAGAATGTTCTGAAGGTGACGTGGTAATAGTTAGAAGCCACGGAGAGCCAAAGGCATTCTACGATCTTGCAGATGAAAAGAAGGTAACCTTAGTTGATGCTACCTGTCCTTTTGTTAAGAAGATTCACCACCTGGTAAAGGATGCCTATGAAGAAGGTAAGAGGGTTGTGATCATAGGAGATAAGGATCACCCTGAAGTAATCGGGGTTAACGGCTGGTGTGAAAACACCGCTACAATAGTTAACTCTAAAGAGGATGCCTCAGAAATTTTAGGAGAAAACATCTTCATAGTTTGCCAGACAACCATCACCAAAAGCCTGCTAGATGACATACTATCCGTGCTAGACAAAAATGGGGTGAATTACGAGATAAAAAACACCATCTGCAGCGCCACAACCGATAGACAGAAGAGCTGCTTAATGGTGGCTAAAGACTGCGATTGCATGGTGATAGTAGGAGATAAAAAAAGCTCCAATACACAGAAATTAGAAGAAATATCAAAGGAAGTCTGTAAAAATACATTTTTTGTAGAAAATACTTCAGATTTACCGTTGAAAAGCCTAAAAAAATATTGTAAAATTGGAGTAGCGGCAGGTGCATCGACACCTGAATTCGCAATTAAGGAGGTTATTGCTACAATGAGTGAAATTACACTTGACAATGAAATGCTTACAATGGCCGATTTTATGGACGACATTGATAAGTCACTTAGACTACCAAGAGTAGGAGAAATCGTTAACGGAACAATTCATCAGGTAACTGAAAAAGAAATCATCGTTAACATGGGATGCAAGAAAGACGGAATTATTCCAAAGGACGAAGTAACATTAGAAGGAGAACAGAAATTATCTGACCTATTTAAGGAAGGCGATGAGATTCAAGCTAAAGTTATCAAGACAGATGATGGCGACGGTGGAATTTTACTTTCAAAGAAGAAGTTAGAAATAAATGAGCATTGGAAAGAAATCGAAGATGCTTTAGAAAACAAGACTGTTATCACTGTTAAGGTTCAAAGAGCTGTAAACGGTGGTGTAATCGCTTCATACAAGGAAGTTTCAGGATTCATTCCTCTATCACAACTTTCAGATAAGTTCGTAGAGAGCGCAGATGAATTCATGGGTAAGGAACTTGACGTAAGAGTTACAAGAGTTGACCAAAGAAGAGGAAGAACAGTATTCTCACACAAGGCTATCTTAGCAGAAGAAAAGGCTAAGGCTCTTGAAGAAATTTGGAACAGCATTCACGTAGACGACATCGTTGAAGGTACAGTAATGAGATTCACAGACTACGGTGCATTCGTAGATCTAGGCGGAATCGATGGATTACTTCACATTTCAGAAATTTCATGGGGTAAGTTAAAGAACCCTGGCGAAGTTCTTGAAATTGGACAAAAGGTTCAAGTTAAGATCCTTTCAATGAACGCAGAAAAAGGCAAGATTTCATTAGGATTAAAGCAAACTCGTCCAGAACCATGGTCAGTAATCAACGAAAACTACCAGGTAGGACAGGTTGTAACTGGTAAGGTTGTTCAAATCAAGGAATACGGTGCATTCGTAGAATTAGAACCAGGTCTAGATGGCCTAGTACATATTTCAGAAGTTGCTCACAAGAGATTAACTAGCATCGCAGATGAATTAGAACTTGGACAAGAAGTATCAGCTAAGATCTTAGAAATCGACGAAGAAAGAAAGAGAATCAGCCTAAGCATCAAGGCTACTGTTGAACCTCCAGTAGTAGAGGAAGAACCAGCAGCAGAAGAAGAAGAAGTTAAAGCTGAAGAAGAATAATTAGTTTAAATGGGCCTTACATAAGGCCCTTTTTAATTTTATGGGAAAGAAAAAGACTAGGGCTTTGTCCGGACAATTTAATAAGCATACCAGAGGCTTTGGCTTTGTAAGGACAGAGGACTTTGAGGTATATATAGCTAAGGAAAACACCCTAGGTGCCATGAACAAGGATATGGTTTCGATAGACCTTTTTCCAGAGTACCTTTGGCAGGATAGACCTGAAGGCATAGTAACCAGCATATTATCCAGAGCATCAAAAGAGGTTGTAGGCACCCTGCAAGGCCATAGAGGCTTTGCTTTCGTCATCCCCGATGAAAGAGACGTTAAGGAAGATATCTTCGTTAAAAAGGAAAATATGGGCCTTGCTAAAGCAGGGGATAAGGTGCTGGTAAAGATAACTAATTACCCTTCCAGAAAGACAAAGGCAGAAGGGGTGGTCACCGAGGTCATAGCAAGAGCAAAAGATGATCAAGGTGAGGAGAAGGCACTTATCCGCGCAAAAGGTCTAAAGGAGAAGTTTCCAAAGGAAGTTTTAAGGGAAGCACGAAACCTTAAGGAAATGGATCTAGAAGGCAGGGTGGATTACAGAAAAGACAACGTTTTCACCATAGATGGAGCCGATTCTAAGGACTTTGACGATGCAGTTAGCATTAAGAAAAACGAGGAAGGAAACTACCTTCTTTACGTACACATTGCAGACGTTACATATTACGTAGAGGATGGAAGTGCCCTAGACACGGAAGCCTTTAAAAGAGGCACCAGTGTATACCTTCCAGATAAAGTAATTCCAATGCTTCCAGAGGAATTATCCAACGGCATCTGCAGCCTTAATCCAGGGGTAGATAGATTAACCATAACTTGTCTTATGGAAATAGATTCCACTGGTAAAATCCTATCTCATGACATACATAATTCTGTTGTCAACTCTAAGAGAAGATTGGTTTACAATGAAATTTCAGATGTTTTAGAGAAAAAGGACCCTATAGGCTTCGAAGATGTGTATGACGACCTGCTTTTAATGGAGGAACTTACATACATCCTAAGAAAGAGCAGGGCAGGTCTAGACTTTGAACTTCCAGAATCCAAGATCACCATGGAAGATGGCAAGGTGGTATCTGTAGATGTAGTTGAAAGAAGGATAGCCAACATCCTGATAGAGGAATTCATGCTGGCTGCAAATAGGACCATAGCTGAGCACTTCTACTGGATGAACGTTCCATTCGTATACAGGGTTCATGAAAAACCTGACATGGAAAAGATGGTAGAGCTAAAGGCCTTCCTAGCCATGTTTGGAATACCTCTAAAAGGTAAGATGGATAATATACATCCAAGTACTTTAGCAAAGATACTTGAAGATTACGACGTTTCAATTATTAAGACGGTAATATTAAGGTCAATGCAAAAGGCATATTACTCAACCGACTGCATTGGTCACTTTGGCCTAGCTTATCCATATTACTGCCACTTCACGTCGCCTATACGTAGGTATCCAGATTTAATGATACATAGAATCATTAAAAAAGCCCTTTTGGGAGAGGATTTATCCTCATTTGAGGCAAAGGCCCAGGCAGCCGCTGAACAAAGCTCAAAGATGGAGAAAGTGGCCTTAGAACTGGAAAGAGATGTGGAGAAGATAAAGAAGGCCCAGTATATCCTAAACTTTAAGAACAGAAAGTTTGAAGGGGTAATATCTGGGGTTACGGAATACGGCATCTACGTAGAACTAGAGAACACCATCGAAGGCATGGTGAGAATGGATAGTCTAAAGGACGATTTTTATATCTACGATCCTAAGAGATACAGAGCTATAGGGGAGAGAACTAGAAAAGTCTATGCCCTAGGCCAGAGGGTTCTCATAAGGGTTAAAGGTGCAAATCCAAAGGCAAGACAGATAGACTTTGTAGAAGAATAAGGGACGGTTCTTTTTTCTTAAGGAAAAAAGAACCGTCCCTTTTTCTCATTAGTCATCGTTATTGTCCATGTTGATCTCAAACATTACAAGCTGATCCTTTCCATCCACCTTGAATATCTTCACGAAGTGATATGTTCCATACTTAGGAAGCTTGTGGTAGTAGCTGTCTATATCAAAGACGATCTTTTCTTTCTTCCCAGCAAAGATGTTGTACTCCTTACCGTTAGTCTTTGGCTTATCCGTCTTTGGCTCAATTAGCTCAAAGTGTCCGTCTGAGTTTTCAGACCATTCGATGAAGTAGTCGTCCGTATATGTGGCATTTTCATCTAGCTTTACCTTGACGCTAAACTTGGTATGCTTAAAGCCAAAGGAAAAGCTGGTGGAGTAAGAGCTAAGCTCACACACAGGAATATCCTTGTATGGTGCATTTTCAGGCGGTTCATAGCTAATCGCTGTGCATGAAGTGAAAAGGATTAGAACTAATATTATTGGTACTATTATCTTTTTCATAATTATCTCCTATTAGGTTTCCAGAAAGATTTTGAGAACAGTATTAGAAGTGCGTACATCTCAAGTCTTCCTGCAATCATTGCAAAGCTCATTACGCCCTTACTGAATCCACTGAACATTGAGAAGCTTCCGCTAGTGCCAGGGATACCCATGGCAAGTCCGGTGTTGGAAAGCATTCCAAGGGTTGTAGTCATTACCGTCTCTATATCGTAGCCACTGAATGATAGAAGTAGGCAAAGGATTATGTACATTCCAAAGAATAGCAATGAGAATGAAATTATTCCCGATACTATCTTGGCAGGAATTGCCCTGTTTTCTACAACGATGGCGTTGATGATGTTTGGATGTATGTGCCTCATAAGTCCACGCTTAATTACCTTAAACAGCACGGTAATTCTAATGACCTTTAAAGATCCAGAAGTGGAGAAGGTACATCCGCCGCATATCATAAGGAAGCATAGAACGAACATGCAGACCATTGGCCACCGGGTGTAATCGGTAAATGCAAAACCTAGAGTTGAGTTAAATGCCACAACCTGGCAGATTGCATCTTCAAAGGCCTTTATTATGGACTGGTATTCTCCTGTAATCCTTAGAACCAGTGTAACAAATAAAGTGGATACAAGGATGATCATGCAGTAAATCTTAAGCTCGATGTTCTTAAAGGCTCCTTTAAACTTTCCTCTTATCATCATGAAGAAGGTTACATAGTTTAAAGATGACAGGAATGCGAAGGCGGTGATTATTGCCTTGACATAGCCTGATTCAAACATGAATGCGCTGTCTGCTGTAATTGTAACGCCCGACGTACTTATTACGCTAAATGATGTGATAAGTGCAGTAAATGCATCCATAGGTCCTAGGTAAAGAAGGACAAACTGGATAGCTGTAAACGTTAGGTAGGCCCTGTAAAGGAACTTACCGATGGTGGAGTAGCTAGCTTCCACCTTTTCAAGCTTTGCTCCAGGCATCTCCGCATTTGCTATGGACTGGTTGCTTATTCCCCACATAGGGAAGATTGCAATTAGAAGTACCAGTATACCCATGCCGCCTAGCCAGTTACTTATGCTTCTCCAAAGAAGTATGGCCTTAGGCACGATGTCTAAGTTAATTGCTGTACATCCTGTGGTAGTAAAGGCGGATACCGATTCGAACAGGCTGGTCATAAAGGTATAGTCCTGACCAGAGCAGTAAAGTGGCATCATGCCAAGAAGTATACAGAATAGCCAGCTAAGTATTACGATAAGGTAGCTCTCCCTGGTTAGCACGTTCTTGTGTCCCGTCTTGGTTAAGCCCTTTATTACAAGACCAAAGCATATTGCAAGCAGGGAGCAGGTGAAGAAAGGCTTAGCGCAGTCGTACTCTTCGTAATAAACGGCAGCGAAAACACAAGGCACCATAAATGATCCCTCGATTAACGCTAGAGTACCTAATATTTTAAATGTTAGCTTAGCACTTTCTTTCATAATTACCTTCTAAATTCTATTTGAGTTCCAGTAGTGCCTTGAGAACAGGGCAAGTACTGTATAAATTTCTAGTCTTCCTAACAGCATTAGGAACATGCATACGGCCTTTGAGTAGCCTGTGAATATCCAGTAGCCTGTAAAGTCTAGGCCTGGACCTACGTTTCCTAGGCAGGCTAGGCAAGCTGTAAAGGTCTTTGTAAAGCCTAAATCGCTAAAGGAAAGCAGGAATGTTCCTAGGATTATCATGCCGATGTATGCGAATATGTAGTTTGTGATTCTAATTACTACGTCGTTACCTATTTCACTTCCATCAAGGGTTAGCCTGTAGATTCTGTTAGGGTGAATCTTAAGCTTAAAGCTCCTCTTGATAAGTTTTAGTCCTACCAAAGCCCTGATAGGCTTTAGGCCAGTACCTGAGGAGTCCTGACAGGAACCCACGAAGTACATGGATAAAAGTATGAACTGGCAAAAGCTTGGCCATAGGTTGAAGTCTGAAGCCACGAAGCCTGTGGTGGATAAAACTGAGCCAACCTGGAAGAATCCAGTGATAAATGATGTATCAGCTCCTTTGATGAAGTTAAATACGCTTACTAAAAGTCCACCTACAAACAGCAGGAATAGGAAGAACTTTGTCTCCTCATATTTTAAAACTCTCTTGGGTTTAAATAGCAGGTTGATGTTTGCCGCTGCAATTATCATGAAGATGAATAGCACCGTATAAATAAGCGGTGAATCGAAGTGGCCTACGTTATCGTTGTAGTTTGAAAAGCCTCCAGTTGATATGCTGCTAAGGGTATGGATGGCTGAGTCAAACCAGCTCATCTTGCAAAGCTTTAGCGCTATGAACTCGGCTACAGTGAACAGTGAGTACATCTTGCAAAGGCTCTTTGCGGTGTCAGCAAATCTTGAAGTTTGCTTTTCCTTGGTAGGCCCTGTAGTTTCAGCAATACCGATTATCTGGCCTGTCATACCGAAGGACGGTAAGAAGGCGGTAATAAGAAGGATGATTCCAAGGCCGCCGATCCACTGAGTAAGGGATCTCCAGAAAAGGATGGACATTGGAAGGACCTCTACGTCTCTAATTACAGTAGCTCCTGTGGTGGTAAAACCGGATACCGATTCAAACCAGGCATCGATAAATGATGGCACAGCACCAGAGATAACGAAAGGAAGGGCACCGATTAGTGATGCTATTATCCAAGTTAAGGACACAACAAGAAAGCCATCTCGGTTTTTTAGCTTGTTTGCTTTTGCAGGAATAAACTTGTATCCTGCCATACCGAAAATGGCGCAGGCAAGGGCAACTATTAGAAATGCGTTTACGCATTGGCCCTCCTTGTTATATATGGAGATTGCTAGGGAAGGCAGCATCATTATTGCAAGGAATACTAATACTGCACCTAGAATCTTCGTAATTGTCTTTAACTTTTCATTTGACATATCTTAACTACATGTGTAATCCACGTTTATGTTTAAACAGTGTTTCAAGTTCAGGAACATCCGATAGAAGGGAGAAGATGGTAACTCTATCTCCTGGCTGGATTGTTGTCTGACCTTGAGGAATTATTAGCTTATTTCTTCTATGGATAGCTGCAACGATTACCCCTTCAGGCAGGTTAAGGTCCATAAGAGGCTTCTCTATTAGGGCCATACCACGCTGGGCGTTGATCTCCATAATTTCAGCTTGTCCTTGAATTAATGTACTTGAAATAATCTTCTTTGATCCTTGGATGTATCTAAGGATTGCGCTTGAAGTTATATCCAGTGGGTTAAGTGACATATCTACACCGATGGACTCTATTAGAGCCTTGTAGTTTGATCTACTTACCTTTGAGATAACGTCTTCAACTCCAGCCTTCTTTGCCATCATAGCAAGCAGAAGGTTTTCTTCGTCAAAGCCAGTAGCTGTAACTACCGCGTCCATCTCACCAAAGTTTTCTTCCTCAAGAAGGGACTGGTCTGTGCCGTCTCCCTGAAGAACCATAACGTTTGGAAGGTGAGTGGATAGATAGTGGCATCTTTCCTTGTTTTGCTCAATAAGCTTTACGCTGGCGCCAAAGTCAGCTAACTTCTTAGCAAGGTAGTAGCCAGTCTTTCCTCCGCCTATGATCATAACCTTCTGGATGTTGGTATATTTACCTCTTTCGTGAACGTGCTTGTTGATTTCAAGTATGGCGTTCTTTTCACCGATTAGGTATAGGCCGTCGCTTTCCATGATCTCAGTTTCACCGTGAGGAATGATAACCTTACCATTTCTAGAAAGGGCAACTATTAGCATGTTTGGAATATCCTTTGATAGTTCCTTGATCTTTCTTCCAACTAACTTGCTCATCTTTCTAGCCTTGAACTCGATAAGTGAAGCGTTACCTGTTGTGAAGATACCGTTTGATAGGGTATACTTTTCAACCAGGTATTTATATATTTCCAATGTAATTGAAAGGTCTGGGTTAACTATGTAGTCAATGCTCATGTTCTCACGAATGAACTCTAACTGGTTCATGTATTCCGGTTCACGAACACGGGCTATTACGCACTTGCAGCCTAGATGCTTAGCAAAGGAAGCGATTATTATGTTAGCCTCATCTGAGTTTGTGCTTGTAAGAAGGAAGTCGTAGGATCCAATGTTTGCATCCTTTAAAACTTCAATCTGTGCACCGTTACCGTTGATGGCCATGATATCCATCTTTTGAGATATTCTATCTAGTACCTGCTCGTTGGTATCGATGATGGTTAAATCGCAGTCTCCAATTATTAATGCTTCTGCTACAGAAACGCCTAATTTTCCAGCTCCAACTATTGCAACTTTCATATTTTTACCTCTTTTCTTAAGTACCCGCCTATTATATTACTTACATATTGAAATTGCAATACATATATTTATATATTATATTATATATATTAAAGGAGTTTAGCTATGATAAAGATGATAGGTTTAGACCTAGATGGCACAACTTTAAATGAGAATGGAAAGCTTTCTGAATTTACCAGGAAGGCTTTTAAATTGGCTAGAGAAAAAGGGGCCCACATCGTGGTAACTACAGGAAGGACCTTCGACTCTCTTCCTGAGGAAATTCTATCCCTAGAAGGCCTTGAATACATCATCACATCTAATGGAGCCCACATCACAAGGCTACAGGATAAAAAGGTGATCTATTCAAACTGCATCCACCCTGATTCAATTGAGGAACTGGTGAAGATCTTTAAGGCCGAAGGATACAGCATAGAAGCTTTTACTGGAGGAAAAGCCTACATGGAAAAGGCGGAGTATGAGTTTTTCAAAAACGCCAAGGAGTCCTACAGGAGCATAGACTACATCCTAAGAACTAGAAACCCTGTGGAATATCTATTTGATTTCGTGCTAGATAGAAAAGCTGAGATTGAAAACATCAATCTAAACTTCGAGGATTTAAAGGATAAAGAGAGGGCATTACCAGTAATTTCAAGGGTTAAGGACATCACCATAACCAGCTCTTTTGTACATAACTGGGAGATAGGAGGAGCTACCACAAGCAAGGGAAGGGCACTTTCTGCTCTAGCAGATATGCTTGAAATTGATCCTAAAGAAGAGCTTTTAGCTTGCGGAGATAGCCCAAATGACATCTCCATGATAAGCCTTGCTAAGGTTGGAGTATGCGTTGAAAACGGCACTCAGGAGACAAAGGATGCCGCAGACTACGTATACCCATCAAACAAGGATGATGGAGTGGCAAAGGCCATCATAGATTTCGTAATAAATATTTGACAAATATTTCCAGTTAATATATTCTCGACTAAAGGGGGAATATATATGAAGGAGTATTACGAGATTAACATTTTAGACAGTGGATATCCTGCTAAGCTTAAGGAAATCTACGATCCACCAAGAATACTATACTGCTATGGCAATTTGGAACTACTTAATCAGGTTTCAGTTGCTATAGTAGGTTCTAGAACATGCACATCCTACGGAAAGGAATGTGCATATTTATTATCTGAAAAACTTTCCAATAACAATGTTACTGTTATCTCAGGTCTTGCAAAAGGCATAGATTCTGAAAGCCACGTAGGGGCTTTAAACGGCCAAAATTCAACAATTGCAGTGATGGCTAACGGAATTGACGGCTGCTACCCAAGGGAAAACCTGTGGCTGAGAAACAAGATCGGTAATGAGGGACTTTTAATTTCTGAACATAAGAGTGATTACCCACCTAGGCGCTACGACTTTCCAAGGAGAAATAGGATCATTTCAGGCCTTTCTGAGGCCGTAGTTGTGGTTGAGGCAAAGGAAAGAAGTGGCTCACTAATTACAGCTGAGTACGCCCTAGAGCAAAACAAGAGTCTATACGCCATTCCAGGAGATATTTTTAGTCCACTTTGCATGGGCCCAAATAGGCTGATCAGGGAAGGGGCAATTCCGCTTTCAAACTTTAACGACATTCTCTACGATTTAGGAATAATTCCGGCGATTTGTAATGTGGATTTAGGGGCCGATGAAAGCCTGGTTTTTCAGTACATTAACCGCTGGGGCGAGGTGACGAAAAATGACATAGCTTCCTGCACAAAAATGAGCGAAAAACAGGTGGAGGGAATGGTTAAAATTCTTGAAATAAAGGGGCTTATCAAATGCTCACTGGGAAAAATTTATGTTGCAAATTGAAATAATACATACTATTATATAGAAATTAACAGAGCTTTTATGAAAATTCTGAAAATTAAGGAGATATAAATGGCAGCTAAAAGCAAAACACTTGTAATCGTGGAATCACCTTCCAAGGCTAAGACAATTAGCAAATATCTTGGTTCTTCCTACGAGGTAATAGCCTCAGTAGGACACATTAGAGATTTGCCAAAGAGTAAGCTTGGGGTAAATATTGAAAATGACTTCGAGCCTGAATACATTCCAATTAGAGGAAAAGGTGATCTAATAAAGGAAATAAAGAAGAAGGCAAAGCAAGCAGGTAAGGTTTACCTTGCAACCGACCCTGACCGTGAAGGAGAAGCAATTTCATGGCATCTTGCATATTTACTTGGTATAGACATCAATTCACCTTGCAGGGTAACCTTTAACGAAATCACAAAGAACACCGTAAAGGAAGCAATCAAGCACCCTAGAGGTATTGATATTAGCCTTGTTGACGCTCAGCAGGCTAGAAGAGTCCTAGATAGACTGGTAGGCTACCAGATCAGCCCAATCCTTTGGAGAAAGGTGAGAAAGGGATTATCTGCAGGTAGAGTTCAGTCAGCAACCCTAAAGATGATATGCGATAGAGAAAATGAAATAACAAGCTTCGTTCCTAGGGAATACTGGAACGTAGTTGCAACCTTCAAAAAAGGCCAGAAGTTCGATGCTAAGCTTATGGAACATAAAGGAAAGAAAGTTTCCATCGAAAACCAGGCTCAGTGCGAAGATATTCTAAAGGTACTTAGAACTGGAGATAACCTGGTTAAGGAGGTTAGCACCAAGACTAGAACTAAGAAGCCTTTCCCACCGTTTACAACTTCAAGTCTTCAGCAGGACGCTTCAAACAAGCTGAACTTTGCAACCAAGAAGACCATGATGATAGCTCAGCAGCTATATGAAGGTGTGGACATCAAGGGACACGGCACAGTAGGTCTTGTAACATACATCAGAACTGACTCCGTAAGAATCTCTGAAGAAGCTAAGGCAAAGGCTAAGGCATACATTGAAGAAAACTTCGGAAAGGAATACGTAGGAAATAACTTCTTCTCCAACAAGAAGAAGGATATACAGGATGCTCACGAAGCCATCAGACCATCGGATATATCCCTTGAGCCAAAGAAGATTGAGCAAAACCTAACAAAGGATCAGTTCAAGCTTTACCAGCTAATATATAACAGGTTTATGGCAAGCAACATGGCCCCTGCAACCTATGATTCAATGTCGGTGGACATCCAAAACGGAGATTACACATACAGAGCTAACGGCCAGAAGATGACCTTCGATGGCTTTTTAAAGATATATAACGCATCAAGCGATGAGGATAAGGACAAGATCCTTCCTAAGCTTGAAAAGGAAGATAAGCTAGAGCTTCTTTCAGTAGATGGCGAGCAAAACTTCACTCAGCCACCATCAAGGTTCACTGAAGCAAGCCTAATCAAGGAGTTAGAAGACAAGGAAATAGGTCGTCCAAGTACATACGCTCCAATAGTAATTACGCTTACAGAGAGAAAATATATTAAAAAGGAAAAGAAATCACTTCTTCCTACAGAGCTAGGCTTTGTAGTAAACGATTTGATGAACGCATACTTTAAGGACATCGTAGATGCAGGATTTACAGCATACATGGAAAACCAGCTGGACGATGTGGAACTTTCAAAGGCTAACTGGAAGACCATCGTAAGAGAGTTCTACGGACCTTTTGAAAAGGAACTTAAGGTGGCGGATAGCGAAATTGAGAGGGTTAAGGTTGAGGATCAGCTTACAGGTGAAATCTGCGAAATTTGCGGAAAGCCTATGGCCCTAAAGACAGGAAGATTTGGTGACTTCATAGCCTGCACAGGCTATCCACAGTGCAAGAACACCAAGCCAATAGTGAAAGAGCTAGACGTTAAGTGTCCACAGTGTGGAAACAACATTATCGCTAGAAAGAGCAAGAAGGGTAAGACTTTCTACGGCTGCAGCGGTTATCCTAACTGCAACCAGGTATTCTGGTATAAGCCGGTAAACGAAAAGTGTCCTAAGTGCGGCAGCCTACTGGTTTCACACAAGGGACTAACATGCTCAAACCCAGATTGTGAATTTAAGAAATAGGAGGTAAAGAATGGGACAATTTCATGGAACAACAATTTGCGCAGTAAGAAGAGGACCTGACGACGTTGTAATCGGCGGAGACGGCCAGGTTACAATGGGCGAAACAGCCATCATGAAGAATGGCGCAAAGAAGGTAAGAAAGATATATAAAGGTCAGGTAGTATCTGGCTTTGCAGGTTCAGTGGCTGACGCCTTCGCTTTAACTGAAAAGTTTGAGCAGAAGATGGAAGAACACGCTGGAAACCTAAAGAGAGCTGCTGTAGACCTGGCTCAAATGTGGCGTTCAGATAGGGGCATGAGAAACCTTGAAGCCCTGATGATCGTAGCTAACAAAGAGGACATCCTAGTTATCTCAGGTACAGGGGAAGTTATCGAACCTGATGAGGACTTCGTAGCTATAGGTTCAGGCGGAAACTTTGCATACGCTGCAGCAAACGCTCTATATAACAACACAGATCTAGACGCTGAAACAATCGTTAGAAAGTCACTAAAGATTGCATCATCAATCTGCGTATACACTAACGATCACATTTCAGTAGAAAAGCTATAGGGGGATATTATGGAAGACAAAAAGATTAAAGGCATGACTCCAAAGGAAATAGTTGGAGAACTGGATAAATACATCATCGGTCAGCAGGAAGCAAAGAAATCTGTAGCTATCGCACTTAGAAATAGGTACAGAAGAAGCCTTCTTAGCGATGAACTAAGAGAAGAAATCACACCTAAGAACATCCTTATGATGGGACCTACAGGTTGTGGTAAGACTGAAATTGCAAGAAGACTTGCAAAGCTTATGGATGCACCTTTCGTAAAGGTTGAAGCAACTAAGTTCACTGAAGTTGGATACGTTGGTAGAGACGTAGACTCAATGGTAAGAGATTTAGTTGAAGCATCCATGAGAGTTACAAAGCAAATTAAATTAGAAGAAAAATACTATATCGCAGACAAGATCGTAGAAGAAAAGATCATCGAAGCCATCATTCCTGGAAAGAAGAAGGCTCCTGGCGTTAAGAAGGGACCTTTCGATTTCATCATGAATAGCGGCGGATACACTAGCCAAAAGGAAGAATACCTTAAGAATCAGGAAAATGCTGAACCTAATAAGGAAGATATGGACATCGAAATGGCTAGGGAGCAGGTTAAGGAACAGCTTCAGCAAGGTCTTTTAGAGGAGCAATACATCGAAATCGAGGTTGAGGAAGCTCCTAAGGGTAACCAGCTAGACATGTCAAACGAAGGTATGCAGATTGCTATCGGCAACATTTTCGGCGATATGGCTCCAAAGAAAAAGAAGAAAAAGAACTGCAAGGTTAAGGACGCAAGAAAGATCCTTAGAGAGCAGGAAGCAAACAAGCTGATAGACATGGACATTGTAACAGACGAGGCCATTGAAAATGCTGAGCAAAACGGAATCATCTTCATCGACGAAATAGACAAGATTGCTCAGGGACAGAGGATGACTTCAGGCGCTGACGTTTCTAGAGAAGGGGTACAAAGAGATATCCTTCCAATCGTTGAAGGAAGCGTAATAAACACCAAGTATGGTCCTGTAAAGACAGACCACATCCTGTTCATCGGTGCAGGTGCATTCTCCGTAGCTAAGCCTTCAGACTTAATTCCAGAACTTCAAGGTAGATTCCCAATTAGGGTTGAACTTGAAAATCTTACAAAGGAAGACTTCGTAAAGATTTTAACAGTGCCAAAGAACGCTTTAACCAAGCAACACAAGGCACTTCTTGAAACTGAAGGAATCAAGGTGGAATTTACTGACGATGCCATCGAAGAAATTTCAGAAATCTCATACATGATGAACGAGCAGACTGAAAACATCGGTGCAAGAAGACTTCACACCGTATTTGAAAAGCTATTAGAAGACATTTCATTTAACATTCCAGAGATGGAAGAAGACGTAATCACAATAGATAAGGATTACGTAAAGGATAAGTTTATCGAGAAGATTCACCAGGAAGACCTAGATAGATTCATCCTTTAATACAGGAGATAAGATGAGTTCAATTTTAACTAAGATGAGAAAACTTAACTGGGTACTTTCCAGCATTAACGACCAGGAGTGGGCCTACGGTGAACTATCCAACATCTTCTGCCAGCTTTTAGAGGCAAACGTATACGTAGTAGGAGATGGAGGAAAGGTTCTTGCAGTGTGCTATCAGGACATTGCGGACACATCCACAATCATGGATCCTGGAACAGGGGAGGAAAAGATTCCAAAGGAGGACTACGAAAACATGGTAGCCCTTTCTCAGTCCCTGGTAAACGTTACTGGAGAGGATGCTGAAAGACTTTTCGGTCAGGACTACCCTATGAAGGAGAAGTACCACACCATAGTTCCAATCATCAACAACCAGAATAGATACGGAGTTATGATCTTTGCCAGGTACCAGATAGCCTTTACAGAGGAAGACCTTAGCCTTTGCGAGTACGGAGCTACTGTAATTGGTCTTGAGATGAGAAGAAAGGCCAACGAAGAAAAGCTTTACCAGGAAAGACTGAAAGATCAGGTGAAAGCTGCAATAGATAGCCTGTCATACTCTGAACTTGAAGCTGTGGTAAGGGTATTTGAAAAGGTCCAAGGTGAGGAAGTAGTCCTTGTAGCAAGTAAGATTGCAGATAACTACGGCATAACCAGGTCAGTAGTTGTAAACGCACTTAGAAAACTTGAAAGCGCAGGAGTAATATCCTCTAGATCCCTTGGAATGAAGGGAACAAGGATAAAGATTACCAACGACTATCTGCGTTCAGAAATTAGCCATGTTAAGATTTAACGAAAACAACGAAGTAATCACAACTGAAGAATATAACGCTATCCTGGTAGGCCTAGAGATTAGGGAAGACATTTCCTACTCCATGGAAGAGCTAAAGGGCCTAACAGAAGCAGTAAACGGTAATGTGCTAGGCATGGTTATCCAAAAGCTTGAAAGACCAAACTCTGCCACATATATAGGCAAGGGCAAGGTGCTTGAAATCAAGGAAATGGTGGATAACATGGAGGCCGACATAGTCATCTTTAACGATGAACTTACAGGCATGCAGCTTAGAAACCTGGAAGATCAAATAGGAGTAAGGGTAATAGATAGAACCATCCTTATCCTAGATATCTTCGCAAGGAGAGCCATGAGTAAAGAGGGCAAGCTTCAGGTAGAGTTAGCTCAGCTAAAGTACAGAATGCCAAGGCTTTTAGGCTTCGGCAAGTCCCTTTCAAGGCAGGGAGCAGGCATAGGAACTAGAGGCCCCGGTGAAAAGAAGCTGGAGACAGATAGAAGACATATCGAGGAGAGAATCTTAGATATTAAGAAGGAACTAGCACAGCTAAAGGACACCAGAACCACTCAAAGATCAAAGAGGGAAAAGAGCGGTGTTCCCATCGTAGCCCTGGTAGGATACACCAACGCAGGAAAGTCTGCTCTTATGAACAGGCTTCTTTGTGATGAAACAAAAGAGGTCTTTGAAGAGAACATGCTGTTTGCCACACTGGATACCAGCCAAAGAAGCGTAACCTTGCAGGACAACAGACAGTTCATCCTAATTGACACGGTAGGTTTTGTAAGTAAGCTTCCTCACTCACTGGTAGAGGCCTTTAAGGCAACCTTAGAAGAGGTGAAGTATGCAGACCTACTGGTTCACGTGGTTGATTCAACCTACGAAAACTACCAGTTTCACATCGATGTAACCGAAAAGGTGCTTGATGAAATTGGTGCAGGAGATAAGGAAAGAATAATCGCCTTTAACAAGATGGACATCGCAAAAGATGAGCCTTATGAAATACCTGGTCAAAAGTGCCTATACATATCCGCTAAAAGGGGCGATGGAATAGATGAGCTATTAGAAACTGTAACAGAAAAGATCTTTTCTACAGATGTTTTCGTAAAGCTTTTAGTTCCATTTAGCAGGGGAGATATCTCCTCATACCTATGCGACAAGGCTGTGGTAAAGGCCATGGATTACAGGGAAGATGGCACATATTTTGAAGCCATAGTAAAGAATGAAGATTACCAAAGGTTAAGGGAATATGAAGTTATATAGCACAATAAGTCAAAGAGCGGAAGTGGAGCAAACCATTGAAAAATCTCGCTTTATAGCCCACATAATGCCTGTAGAAAGCAAGGAAGAGGCAGACATAGAGATTGCAAAGATCAGGAAGAAGTACTGGGATGCAACCCACAACGTGCCTGCTCTAGTCTTAGGCGACAAGATGCAAGTTAAGTGGGCCTCTGACGACGGAGAGCCTTCTGGAACATCTGGAGTTCCCATGCTTAACGTGCTGGCAAGTGAAGGCGTAACCAACGTTTTAGTTGTGGTGACCAGATACTTCGGCGGAGTTAAGCTTGGAACAGGTGGCCTAGCAAGGGCATATTCATCCAGCGCAAAGCTTGCTCTAGAAAAAGCAGGGGTATGCGATGTAAAGGAAGTAATAGAGTTTACATATAGAACAGAGTATTCATATCTAGCAAAGATACAGAACCTGGACATTGTAATTGACAGCATAGATTACGACGATATGGTAAATATTCATATGCTGGTGGATCCTGAAAATTACCAGCAAACTTTGGATGCTCTAAGCAATGTTACAAGTGGCAAGGGGACTGTCTTAAAGGCAGAGAAGGTAATAAAAAAATATTAGAAATTCTATTGACAAAGCCCCTTGATTGATGTATATTAAGTAACTGTGCCGAGCTATTAAGCCGAGGCAATGAGGGCGTATAGCTCAGCTGGGAGAGCACCTGCCTTACAAGCAGGGGGTCGTAGGTTCGAGCCCTGCTACGCCCACCATTTATGGCCGGGTAGTTCAGTTGGTTAGAATGCCAGCCTGTCACGCTGGAGGTCGACGGTTCGAGCCCGTTCCCGGTCGCCATTATGCTGATGTGGCTCAACGGTAGAGCAGCTGATTTGTAATCAGCAGGTTGGGGGTTCGATTC
>JAKSSK010000029.1 GCA_024403135.1 Clostridia bacterium | reverse complement strand
CTTAGTATTGAGCCTAAAGAGTGGGACATTAAGTTGGGGCAATTGCTAGATGTATTAAAGATAAAAAAACCTGAAGATTAATCTTCAGGTTTTTAATATTTCATATTTTTCTAGCTTCTCTTTGACATAATGGATATCAATCTTACAAACAGATTGATTACATCCAAATAAAGATCTAGCGCCGAATCCACGGCATTGTCCACTGTCTTAGGATAAGCCTGTGCCTTTGCCCAGTCATATCCAATGTACAACGCGAAGATGCCTACGAAAGCATAATCGAATAGCTCTCCTCTGTAGCCTAGCAATAGCGAAATAGCTTCAACTATGATTCCTACAAGAAGCGAAATGAATAGGGTTTTACCCATTCCCAAAAATGTATCTGGGAAAGCTATAGAAATTGCCATCATTCCTATAGTTATAAGTCCTGTCAAGCAAAACGCCTTCCCTATAATTTCAATTGGAACCATTGGCAAGAATAGCGCTAATAGGACTCCTACAGGCAGTACGACCAAATTGTATCCGATAAAACTAATCAAAGGATTAGATGACTTAGCCGACATGATTACGCCAACGGTAGCACTAACTAGATATCCAAAAACAATTAGCACTACTGGTGCAGTTTGGATAAATTCTGGGGTTCCTATAAGCGATACTGTGGCAAAGTTTACAAAAAATCCCCACGCAATTACAATCCCTATTACCAAATTGTACTTTCTGCTCCCGATTTCCTTATCGGGAATCATTTCCATTCTCTGTTGTTTTCGCTTCTCCAGCATTCCTCTGGATTCGCTCTCTTCGATTCTTGGTGCAGTATTATTCCCTGACATTTTACTAATCTCCTTTCTAAATCTCCTCTATCATATTATTCATCCACTTTTTCGATAAAAATCTCTTTGTTAAGACTATGCCCTTTACCACGTCTTCAAACCTCACCATAAGTACTACCCAGTAAATTGGAAGGTGAAGCACTAGGCTTCCGATGAATGCTAGAGGTACAGCTATTAACCATACGCAAAGTATTTCGTTTATTGCAGCAAACTTTGTATCTCCGCCGCCTCTTAAAGTTCCAGTTGTGTGGATTCCTGTGTAAAGGCTCATCCATGTGGTTACGCCGTACACAATCAATATCTTTGTTCCAAAGCTCTTTCCTAAGACGGATATGTTAAACAGGCTCATTAGAGGGTGAGCGGTAACTACCATAAGTAGACCTAAAGCCAGTCCTACAATTATTCCAGCCTTCACTATCTTCTTGGATAGGTAATATGCCTCTTCCTTATCTCCTTGGCCCAGCTTTTCCCCTATTAGTATTAAAGCTGCATCTCCTACGCTAAAGCCAATAAATGTGAAGATGCTCTGAACGGCAGCAGCTGCCTGGTATGCAGCGTAAGACGTAACCCCTATCCTTGCAAAGGCTACTACGTACATGGTCTGACCTAATGACCAAAGGGTTTCATTTGCTACAGTAGGGATGGCATTTTTCATTATCCTCTTAGCAAGGTCCTTATCGTAGGAAAGAAATTCCTTTAGAGGTCCCTTAAGCACATTCCTCTTTATTACCAGTAGGTTTATGAATATCTCAGCAAATCTAGCGATCAGGGTTGCTGTGGCTGCACCTGCTACACCTAGCTTTGGAAGACCTAAGTTACCGAAGATCAGGCACCAGTTTAGGAAGGTGTTGGTGGAAAAGACCACAGTAGATACTACCATAGGTATCTTGGTCTGCTGGGTTGCCTTTAGCACGAACTCAATAGGAACGCTGAAGGCTAGCATAAACAGGGTGTATGATCCTATCTTGATATATGAACTAGCTAGCTCTATGATATGTCCTTTATCCGTAAATATTCCTGCCACCTTTTCAGGGAAAAAGCAGGTAGGAATGAAGAATATTACGCTGACAGCCATGGTTACGGATACTAGAAATCCCAGACACCTTCTGATGTTGGTAAAGTCCTTTGTTCCAAAGAACTGGGCAAAGAAGGTGGCAGTTCCAGATGCAAAGCCAACCATCACAAGATAGTGGACAAAGAATATCTGGGTAGCTATGCCTACTGCCGCAAGCTCCGCTTCACCTAAGGCACCTACCATCAGGTTATCTACAAAGCCTAAAGTAGCAGAAACCACACCTTGCAAAGCAATAGGTGTGGCAACAGATACCAGTTTCCTGTATATTAACTTGTCCTTTTCTGCATTTAAATTAGTCAACTATTTTCTTTCCTTTTTTCTCTTCCTTGGCAAGTCTCTTTTCATCCTCAGCGATGTTGACCGCCTTGATCTGAGGCATCTTGTGAGTTGCGTCAGTAAGGAAGACGTAAATATATATTAGGGCTATGAAGAATAGGCCGATGGCTTCAACCTTAAGGTCTCTTGAGATTAAAACTGCACCTACTCCCATGATTCCGCTGATTCCGTAAAGCATTAAAACGGTTCTCCTCTGGCCAAGACCTATGTCCATAAGCCTGTGGTGAAGATGGCCCTTGTCTGCTTCCATGATAGGCCTTCTGTTTACAATTCTTCTAAAGATAGCGAAGGCTGTATCGAAGATTGGAAGTCCCATTACAAGTAGCGGTACTATTACCGCGATGATTGTAGCTCCCTTTACAGGTCCTAGGATGGATAATCCTGCAATGGTAAAGCCTAGGAAAAGGCTTCCGCCGTCGCCCATGAATATCTTTGCCGGTGAAAAGTTAAATGGCAAGAATCCTAAGGCTCCACCTGCAACTGCAAGCATTGCTCCTGCTACTAGGTACATTCCGTGGATGTACGCAACGTAGGCGATGCATAATGATGCTATTGAAGCTGTACCTGCTGCAAGTCCATCTAGACCGTCTATTAGATTTACAGTGTTTGTAATTCCAACGATCCAAAGGATTGTAACTAAGAAGCAAACCAGGTCTCCGAAGTAGCTAACACCTTCTCCAAAGAAGCCCGATACAAATTCTATTCTAATGTTAAAGCTGTATAGGATGATGGCACACATTGTCTGAGCCCCGAACTTTACCTTTGCAGGTAGGTTTGTAAGGTCGTCTATTACTCCAAGAGCATAGATAAGTATGCCGCCAATTATTACACCAATGATTCTGGTATCGAATGTCATAAAGGCTATCATGGATACTGTAGTTCCAATGAAGATAGCCATGCCGCCAAATCTAGGAATTGGCTTTGAGTGCATTCTTCTGCCGTCCTTAGGAATGTCCACTGCCCCAATCTTTGGTGCCAGCTTTATGGCTATAGGTGTTGAAATGAATGACAGTATTAGGGCTGTCAAAAATGCAACACCAAGTTTTGTGTACATATACATATGGACTAATCTCCTATTTCGATTACTTTCTTTCCTGCCTCTTCAAGAATCTTTATTGATAGTTCGTCAGGGTATCCTTCCTTAACTACGATCTTGTCGATTCCAGCATTGATGATCATCTTTGCGCAGATTACACATGGCTGATGAGTTACGTAAATAGTTGCTCCCTCAACGCTTTGTCCCAGGCTTGCAGCTTGAATTATAGCATTCTGCTCTGCATGAAGTGCCATGCAAAGTTCGTGTCTTTGTCCTGAAGGAACGTTTAGTTTTTCTCTCAGGCAGCCCCCTCTTTCATCGCAGTGTGCGATGCCTCTAGGCGCACCGTTATATCCTGTGGCTATTACGTGTCTGTCCTTAACTATTACTGCACCAACGTGTCTTCTAAGGCAAGTTGATCTTCTTGCAGTAAGCTCTGCCATTTCCATGAAATAGTCTTCCCAACTTATTCTTTCCATAATTCCTCCTGCGTAAAATATATTTCTGCTAGGTAAAGGCCTTCTGCTGGAGCTGTAGGTCCTGCGTTTTGCCTATCCTTTGATTCCAAAATCTTTTCAACATCCTGTGGGGCGATCTTTCCTCTTCCCACCTGGATTAATGTTCCCACCATGATTCTAACCATGTTATATAAAAAGCCATCGCCTTTAACTTCAAAGACCAGTTTATCCCCTTCATCGTAAATCTTAGCGCCGTAGATGGTTCTTACCGTAGTCTCTCTAGGAGTTCCGCCTTGGGCCTGGAAGCTTTCAAAATCGTGGGTTCCCTCAATGTACTTTAAGGCCTGCCTCATCTTAGAAACATCTAAGGTTTCTCCTAGCTGGTAGGCGTAGTTTCTCTGAAAAATCTCAGGTTCAGCCTTCTGATCTATGATGTACATGTACTTCTTTCCTAGGCAGTTAAAACGGGCGTGAAAGTCATCAGGTACCTCCCTTACGTCGGTTATCCTAATTGCACTAGCCTTTCCTCTATATGTCTCTCCTGAAGAAAGGATGTCGTTTAAGGCCCTCTTCATGTTTTCAACTGGAATACCAAAGTCTGCCTTAAAGCTGGCCTTTTGGCATAGGGCGTGAACCCCGGCATCCGTTCTAGAAGTGCCGTTTATCTCCACCTTTTGGCCAAGCAGCTTTTCAAGGGCCTCTTCAATTTTCCCTTGTCCTGTTGCAAGGCCTGGCTGTCTTTGCCATCCGTAGAAGTATGTTCCATCATATTCTATTGTAAGCAATATGTTTTTCATCTTGGAAGTACGATTTCCTTGTTATCCTTTGATTCCCTGTAAAGGGTGAACTTTCTTCCTATGGCCTGCACGTACTCAGCCCCTAGCTTTTCTGCAACTTCATTGCATACTTCCTTAGGGTCAAGCAGTGAGCTTTCCTGTATCTTAACCTTTACCAGTTCTCTGGCTTCAAGGTTAGTATCTATTTCCTTTATTATATTATCTGTAAGATCCTGCTTTCCGATGAACACCACTGGGTCGATTCCGTTGGCAAGCTTTCTAAGATAACTTCTCTGTTTTCCTGTAAGCATATTATCTCCTTTACATCCTATTAATTATATCCTATTTCCCCTAAAATTTACAGTAATATTTCGTTTATACCTGGATAGAGAATTACAAGATATATTAATGCGGCTAAAAAGATGTATATGGCAAGGGGTCTTTCCTCGTCCTTCTTTGCTTTCTTTCTAATTAAAAGGTATCCAAAGTGGACTGCGCTAAGAAGGGTAGCCATGATGAAGATGGCAAGAAAGCCTCTAGCACCAAAGATGATTCCTAGAGCCGTATATACCTTGATATCTCCGCCCCCTATTACATACCTCCTATATATTAGCTTCCCTAAAAGGGCTATTAGTACCATCACTCCAAAGGCTATTAGGCCACCGAAAAGTGGCACCTTGTAGCTTACGTATCTATGGACGAAGCTGATGGCTGACATCATTAGAACGATGACTAGCTGATCAGGAATGATCTGGTATTTCTTATCTGCTATGGCTATTAGCATCAAAGCCCATATTGCCATTAAAGAGCCAAGGGCAATATATATGTCGCCTAAGGATAGCTTTACTGCACATATCGCCATAAAGGCCACCATTAGATACTTAAAAGGATAACTCTTTATCCTCTGGCCTTCCTCTTCAAAAGGTTCCTGGCCGTAGTCTAAAAGCCACTTTTGGGGCATCCTGTTAAAGAACCATATTCCGAAGTATCCTAAAAAGCCTCCTATTATTACTAATGCTATTGTCTCGACTGTTTGTACCATACTGACATTTTAACATTTACGGCAGTTATGTAAATACAAAAAAAGACCTTTTTTCTACATATATATGTAGTATAATCTACTTGTTCGTTAATCAAGAAAAATTTAGATATAGGAGGAGCGAAATGGCGCTTTTACAATTTGACTTTTTAGGCGTTTTACTAAACCCATTCGTTCTAATGTTTATCACTATCGCATTAGGCCTGATGTTTGGTAAAATCAAGTTTGGAAAATTTAGCTTCGGAACATCTGGCGCACTATTCGTTGGTCTAGCAGTTGGATTCTTCGTATACAAAATTGCTATGGGAATCTACGATGCTGGGGAAACAGCTGCAGGATTTAAGGCAGCTCAGCAGATATTTGAAGGTAACGCAGGAAAGCTTATCAACAACTACTTCTTCCAGACTTCACTTATCATATTCGTTGCTGCAGTAGGTCTACTTGCTGCAAAGGACCTGGGATATGTAATCAGAAAATATGGTGCAAAGTTCGTAGTATTAGGACTTTTAATCACACTAGTTGGTGCTGGCGCAACATACGCTTGCACAGCCTTTGCAAAGGACACAAACCCTTACGCAGTAGCAGGTGTTTACACAGGAGCAATGACAAGTTCACCTGGACTTGCATCAGCTATTGAAACTGCAACTAGCCACTCAGAAGAGTACGCTGCAGATTATGCAAAGAAATCCGATAGTGAAAAGGATACTGTAATTCAGGTTCTAAACCTAGATGATCAGTACAAAGATGTTACAAAAGATCAGATCAAGGAATTAACTCCTGAGATGCAGCAGGCCTACGTAAACCAGGCTACTGCTCAGGTAGGTATTGGACACGCCGTTGGTTATCCGTTCGGCGTAATCATAGTAATACTTGCGGTTAACTTCCTGAACGTAATATTCAAGTTTGACGTAGAAGAGGAAAAGAAGAAGTACAGGCTTGAAATGGAAGCTGCAGCACAGAAGAAGGAAGGAAAGCAAATTCCTACTTCAAAGTTCAGCATCATCTCATTTGCCCTAGTATGCTTTGCAGGATACCTACTTGGATCACTTAAGATCTACATGGGCCCTCTAGGATATGTAAGTCTTGAATCAACAGGCGGCGTTCTTATCGCAGCTCTAATCATCGGATACATCGGAAAGATTGGTCCTCTATCATTTAGAATGGATCCTAAGGTTCTTGGAATCATCAGAGAACTGGGACTTGCATTCTTCCTAGCAATAGTTGGACTAAACTATGGATACGGTGCAGTAAATGCCATCATCGGAGACGGCCTAGTACTTGCAGTAGTCAGCCTAGTAGTTGGCATCATCTCAGTACTTGTTGGATTCCTTGTTGGACGTTATGCATTCAAGCTAAACTGGATCATGCTATCTGGAGCAATCTGCGGTGGTATGACATCAACTCCAGGTCTTGGAGCTGCAACAGAAGCTGTTGGATCAGATGACCCAGGTGCAGGATACGGAGCAACTTATCCGTTCGCACTTCTTGGTATGGTAATATTCACCATCATACTTCACAAGCTACCATTGCTGTAAAAAAATAAAGGCTAACCTTTCGGTTAGCCTCTTTTTTATTTCTCTGGTTTCCAGCTGCTCTTTAGATTTACTATCTCATTGAATACCTTGTTATCCTCTGAGTACAGCTTGCTGTCTGGAGTATAGTATCCATGTCTAAAGAATTGGAATCTTTCTCCTACCTTTGCATCAGCTACTAGTGGCTCTGCAAATGCGTCTATCTCGTGTAGTGAGTCTGGGTTTGCTACCATCTTTCCATCTTCACCGCCATCTACCATCAGATAGTCGAACTGTCTGATCTTGATAGGTACAGCAGTTGTTGCTTCTACGAAGTGGATAGTTCCCTTAACCTTTCTTCCTGTAAATCCTGAACCTGACTTGGTCTCTGGATCGTATGTGCAGTGAAGTTCCTTGATGGAACCATCTTCGTTCTTAATTACTTCGTTGCAAGTGATGAAATATGCAGCCTTTAATCTAACTTCGTTTCCAGGGAACAGTCTGAAGTACTTCTTTACAGGCTCTTCCATGAAGTCGTCGCCATCCACATAGATTTCTCTACCAAATGGGATTTCTCTACTTCCGAGTTCCTCGTTATTTCCGTTGTTTTCTGTAGGAAGCATCTCTATTTGTCCCTCAGGATAGTTAGTTATTACAACCTTGATAGGGTTTACTACAACGTTTCTAGATTCAACCTTTTCCTTCAGGTCTTCTCTTACGCAGTGCTCTAACAGCCCGATGTCTACTGTGCTGTTTGCCTTAGCAACGCCTATTCTCTCGCAGAAATCTCTTACAGCTTCAGGAGTATATCCCCTTCTTCTGATACCTGCGATGGTTGGCATTCTAGGGTCATCCCAGCCGTCAACTACGCCATCCTCAACTAGAGCCTTTAGGTATCTCTTTGACATTACTGTGTTAGTAAGGTTTAGCCTAGCGAACTCGATCTGCTGAGGAGGTGCTGGCCACCAACCTACGTTTTCTAGTACCCAGTCGTATAGAGGTCTGTGATCCTCAAACTCTAGTGTACAGATTGAATGGGTAATGCCTTCTATAGCATCCTCGATAGGATGTGCAAAGTCGTACATAGGATAGATGCACCACTTGTCTCCTGTGTTGTGGTGAGTAGCGTGGGCAACTCTGTAGATGATAGGGTCTCTCATGTTGATGTTAGGAGAAGCCATATCTATCTTTGCTCTAAGAACCTTTTCTCCATCAGCGTACTTGCCAGCCTTCATGTCTTCAAACATGGCAAGGTTTTCTTCGATGGATCTATTTCTGTAAGGTGATTCCTTACCAGGCTCTGTTAATGTTCCTCTGTATTCCTTGATTTCCTCTGCAGTTAGGTCGCAGATGTATGCCTTGCCCTGCTTGATAAGCTCTACTGCAGCTTCGTACATAGTGTCGAAGTAGTTACTTGCCCACAGTCTCTCGTCCCAAGTAAAGCCTAGCCATCTTACGTCAGCTTCGATGGAATCTATGTATTCCACATCTTCCTTTACAGGGTTTGTATCATCGTATCTTAGGTTACACTTTCCGCCGTACTTTGCAGCTGTTGAAAAGTTAAGGCAGATACTCTTTGCGTGTCCTATGTGAAGGTATCCATTAGGTTCTGGTGGGAATCTAGTGTACACCTTGTCTCCATACTTTTGGTTTTCAAGGTCCTTGTCGATTATATTATGAATGAAATTACTTTCTCTTACCTTTTCTTCCATATTACGCCTCCAATTTTTAATGAAGTTATTATATCACAATTATTTCCCAGTGCATACCCTTAGGTTACCATCTACGCCCATTACATTTTCGCCCTTTAACCTTAAGGCTTTTACGTAGGAAAGCACTTCCTCTGTAAGCACTTCTCCTGGGCAGGCTATTGGTATTCCTGGTGGATAAGGGATGATTGACTGGGCACATACCTTGCCTACAGCTTTATCAATATCTACCCACGTTCTATCCTTTGGAACCTTAGCCATATCTAGCCTATCTGAAAAGCTAGTGGTCACCCTTTCTCTTCTCTGATAAGATGCACTTACCTTTCTAAGGACATCAAGAAGTCTATCAAAGTCTTCCCTGGTGTTTCCGATACCAGTCATGCACATTAAGATGTCACCTGTAACAAGCTCTGGATATATCCCTTCATCCATGAGAATCTTTTCAAGCTTAAGGCCATCCATACCCATGTCTAAATTTATCTTTGTAAAGTCCAGGTTATCTGGCCTTAGAACCTTTAAGTTTTCAATCTTTTCAGCTTCCCCATAGAAGTATTCGATGTTATCCATCCATCTAGTTAGAAGTTCCTTTCCCTTCTTTTCAAGAAGGTCAGCGTTCATATCTAAAGCAGTCATCAGGATGTATGAAGGGCTGGTGCTTTCAATCTTTTGCAGCATATCCTCTAAATGAGTTTTACTAACTCTGTTACTACAAAGGTTTAAAAGAGCGCTCTGAGTAAAGGATGCCAAGGTCTTGTGGATGCTATCTATTACTAAATCTGCACCCTGTTCTTCTGCCGATCTTGGAAGGCCCTTTACACCAAACTTACTGAACATCTTTAGGTGAGCTCCGTGGGCCTGGTCCACTATTAAAATCCTTCCTCTCTTGTGGCACTCCTTGGCTATCTTTTCAATGTCTGAGCAGATGCCGTAGTAGTTAGGGCTAGGAAGTATTACAGCCTGTGCATCCTCATTTTCATCAAGTAGCCTAGCTATCTCATCTGCCTTTACCTCACCTGCTATGCCGTAACCCTCCACCATTTCAGGGTAGGCATAGATAGGCCTAATCTTTCCCAGGCTAAGGCCGTTAAATACAGATTTATGGCAGTTTCTAGCCATTACTATGGCCTTGCCCTCTTCGGCTGAAGCCATCATGCTTGCGATGATTCCTGCGCTGGAGCCGTTGATGAGAAGGTATGATTCCTTTGAATCGTATAGATTCACATACCTATCCATGGTCTTTCTTATGATGCCCTCTGGCTGAAACAGGTTGTCCGCCCCTGGTATTTCAGTCACATCCATGTCTACCAGGCTAGCTAAATATTCACCGTAGCCATTTTCTCTAAAGATCTTTGATCCCTTGTGGCCTGGCATATGGAATGATACGTTATTTTCTTTTGCGTGGTTTAATAGATAATCTTTCATAGGTACATTATACATTAAAAAGGGTAAAAAAAATAGACCACATAATGTGGTCTAAATATCGAAATCTTCAGCTGTTGCAGTATCGAAGATATCTGTTACTGCCTTTGAAGGAGCTGGTGTTAAAAGTGTAGTAACAACAGCAGCTATCATGCCGCATAGGAAGCCTGGAATGATTTCGTATACGCCAGTACCTGATAGACATGTTAGCCATAGGATGTCCACTATAGCACCAGTAACTACGCCTGCGATTGCGCCCTTGTAGTTGAATCTTCTCCAGAACAGTGATAGAAGGATAACTGGTCCAAATGCTGAACCGAATCCGCCCCAAGCGTTTTCTACCATGTTCATGATTGCCTGTGCACCTGCACCCTTTGAAGATGCGATGATGAAGGCTACTACTGCAACTATTGCAACTACTACTCTTCCTACCCAAAGAACTTCCTTATCTGATGCGTCCTTTCTTAGGATAGGCTTATATATATCTGATGTAAATGAACTTGAAGCAACTAGCAGCTGTGAGTCAGCTGTTGAAACTGAAGCTGCCATGATTGCTGCAAGAAGTACGCCTGAAATTGCTGCAGGGAAGAACATTCTTGATAGTGCCATGAATACTGTCTTTTGAGCTCCAACCATTAGAAGCTGATCTGCAACTATCATTCTACCTAGGTAAGCCATTAAGCAAGCTGCGCCTAGTGAAAGTACTACCCATACTATTGCAACTGATGCGCTCTTCTTAACCATTGAAGGCTTTTCGATTGACATGAATCTTACGATGATGTGTGGCATACCGAAGTATCCAAGTCCCCAGCCAAGGCCAGATACGATATCCTGCCAGCTTGCATCGAAGATGCCTGTACCGAATGCACATTCTACCATTGAACCATCTGCATCCTGATATGTGTAGATCTTAATAAGTTCTTCTGTATTAAGGTCGCAAGTTGCATAGATGATGATAGGAATTGCAAGTAGCGCTATTAACATTAATATTCCCTGGAAGAAGTCTGTCCAGCAAACGGCTTTAAATCCGCCTAGGAATGTGTAGCCGATGATGATCAGTGCGAAGATGATCATTGCTGTGCGCTCTGTCATGGTTGGGAATATCATGGTGAATACTGATGTTCCTGCTACAAATGCTGATGCTACGTAAACTGTGAAGCAAACTAAGAAGATTACTGCGCAGATTACCTGCAGTGTCTTTGAGTCTGTAGCAAATCTATTGGATAAATATTGTGGAACTGTGATGGCATCGTCTGCAGCCTTTGAGAACTTTCTAAGTCTCTTAGCGCAGAAAATCCAGTTAGCAGCTGTACCTAGTGCAAGTCCAATACCAATCCACATCTGGCCAAAGCCGAATGCTAGGATTGATCCAGGAAGTCCCATTAGTAGCCATGCTGACATATCTGATGCTTGAGCCGACATTGCTGTAACCCAAGGTCCCATCGATCTTCCACCTAGAAAATAGTCTGTTTGATTTTTGTTACCGCCGTTAAAGAAGAATATTAGTCCTACGAAGAACAGTATGACGAAATATCCTATAAAGACGATCATTTCCATATTAACCATAAGTCTTCTCCTTCTTTTAATACTTGCACAGTATAACATAGAAAAAACTAGAACGAAACACAGTACATATTCTATACATTTTAATATATTATTTTCATCTTTACACATTAAATCTATTGATTTTTCAATCTTTATACGCTATACTCTATTCTATACAAAGAAAGGGACAATTTTATGAGCAAGAAAAAAAATACAAAAAATACTAAGGGAAAGATAGTTTCTGCCGCTTGGCAGCTGTTCTATGAACAGGGATATGACGATACTACTGTTGAAGAAATCGTTGAAGCTTCAGGCACTTCAAGGGGTTCCTTCTACCACTACTTCGATGGAAAAGATGCCCTTTTATCCTCTCTTTCCTACCTGTTCGATGAGAAATATGACGAGCTGGTGGAGACCATGGATAAGGACCTATCCCCGATAGAAAAGCTGATTCTGATGAACCAGGAGCTATTCCTAATGATAGATAACACCGTATCCTGCGATCTACTTTGCCAGCTATTTGCAACCCAGCTGATCACCAGCGGTGAAAAGCACATGCTAAATCAAAACAGAACCTACTATAAGCTACTTAGGCAGATTGTATTGGAAGGACAAAAGCAAGGCATGTTCAGAGAGGATATGTCGGTAAACGACATCATCAAGGCATACGCCATGTTTGAGAGGGGCATGATGTATGAGTGGTGCATTTCAAGCGGTACCTACTCACTATGCCAATACTCCAAGACTATACTTCCAAAGTTCTTAGATACACTAAAAAAATAGCGCCATTTGATGTGTACCCAGAATCCTGGACACACAAAGTATTAATAATTTAAACTGTGC
>JAKSSK010000028.1 GCA_024403135.1 Clostridia bacterium | reverse complement strand
TCTTAGCCTTGTACTTGAAGATGATAACCTTTTCTCCCTTACCATGTTCAACTACTTTAGCTTCAACTTTTTCTTCTAGTAGAGGTGATCCGAACTTAACGTCCTTTCCTTCACCTAGTGCTAATACGTCTAGCTTAACCTTTGCGCCAACCTTAGCGTCTAACTTTTCAACGTAAATCTTGTCGCCTTCAGCTACTCTGTATTGCTTTCCACCAGTTAATACGATTGCTTGCATAATATTTTTTCCTCCTCAAACCAGTCTCGCCTCTGTAGGTGCTACGCTTTGAAACCCACTTCGAGCGGCTCATACTGGAATATATTAACACTAATATGTTGCAATGTCAACGTTTTTATGGGATATAAATGTGTTGATTAATGTAAAACTTTTGTGCATAATATGACTATGAATATTAGACGAGAAAGAAGAATGCTGAGCATATATAAGAACGCTAAACGAAGGGCCCTGCATAAAGAAGTAGGATCCGTATTTTTAGCGCTTGCAATTACCGCTCTATGCATGATCATAATGGCAGAAGCCTCATACAGCGTATCATCTAAATCTATAGATGCCCTTTCCACTTCCTACTACAGACAGGTTACATCAACTGCTACAGAGCAGGTAAAGGAATGGCTGGCCAATGAAAAGGCGACCGTTGAGTCTCAGGTTGCTAAGATGGAGATAGATGAAAATCTAGATTACGATTATCTTAAGAAGTATCTTACAAACTATGTAGACCACTATCTTGATGAAAAGGCATACGACCTTTACTATACGGACTACAACAACATCATCATATCTGGTGCAGGCTTTGATAACCGTGTTGAAAGACCAGATATTGACTACAGAGAAAGGCTGTGGTTTAAGGATGCTGTAATAACAGATGACACCGTATACTCCACTGCTTATAGAGATACGGATACTCTAAAGAAGGTATTTTCCCTATCCAAGAGAGTAAAGATAAATGGCAAGATTACAGGTGTAATGATAATGGATATCTTCGTGGATACCCTTTTCGATGAATTTGAAAAGGTAGATTTACCTGGAGATAGCTATGTATTCCTAGTTGACAAGGATTTTGGAATACTAAACCATAGATGTAAAAAATTCGACTACTATGACTTCCCTAGCCCAATGAAGGATGTGGGAGTTGCTAACTACGGCCTGCTTCAAGATGCCCTTTCAAGCGGCAAGGGTTCAATCTCTTTCGTGGACTACGATGGTATTGAAAGAACCTTCTATATCGAGAAGCTGGAAGAAAGCGGTTGGTACGTAGTTTCTGCAGTTGAAGATGCTGTAATAGCTAACGCAGCAAAGACACTTAGAAACAGAATAGTATCGATAGCCCTTTGGGTACTTCTTCTTGCCCTACTTATTGACGGTACTATCAGATTCTACGGATACAAGAAGACCGTTGAAAGAATAGACAAGGTAAACGATATGGCCTATGTAGATTCACTTACTGGTATGGGTAACGATAGAGCTTACTCAGAAACAGTGGATTCCTTTAGGCTTGAGGATTACACCGATGATTTAGTCGTCCTCTCCCTAGATATTAACAAGCTGAAATGGGTAAACGATCACCTAGGCCATGCTGCAGGTGATGAACTTATTCAGGGAGCAAGCAATATCATATCGGAAATATTTGGAAAATATGGAGAATGCTACAGAGTTGGCGGCGATGAATTTATTGTAATCGCCAGAATCAGTGACTACGATCTAGATTCAGCAATAGCTGGCCTTAAGGACGCCACATCTAGGTTCAAAGGCGAAACTGTAGATAACCTAAGCATCGCCTATGGAGTATGTAAACTTAAACAACATCCCGAACTAGATATTAGACAAATGTTCCAAAAGGCTGACCAAGCTATGTACGTTAATAAAGACAAGTTCTACGCTTCCCTAAATATTGACAAAATGTAAAAATATTATATAATATATATAATTTAATATATGTTGAATTGATAATAGCAAACTCGCCGTGAGACGAGGACGCAAAACTATAGGGACTTATATTAAGTTAGCCAGATGCCAAATCACTAGTATAAATGGTTTGGCATCTTTTTTTGCTATAACCGGCATTAGCCGTTATAGATAATAATATTATTATATTTTTTACAGGAGGAAATTATGGAAAAGGAAAAGAAAGTTCGTACTCCACATAATCCTAATGTATTCCAAGCAATTATTCCAGTAGTTGTACTACTAGGACTTATGTTACTTGCTGCATTAGTATGGGGTATCGACCCTCACGTTCCACTAATCATTTCATGCGTAGTTACAGCTGCTGTAGCTGTATGGTGTGGACATGACTGGAACACAATCATTACTGCTTGCCTTGATTCAATCAAGTCAGCAACAGAAGCATTACTTATCATTATGTGCGTAGGTATGCTAATCGCTTCATGGGTTTGGGCAGGAACTATGCCAGCAATGGTATACTATGGTCTAGAAATCATCAGCCCTAACGCATTCCTAGTTGTAGGATGTATCCTATGTGGTATCGTAGGTCTAGCAACAGGTTCATCATGGACTGCTACAGGTACTGTAGGCGTTGCTCTTATGGGTGTTGCTATGGGTCTTGGAATCGATGCTCCTATCGCTGCTGGTATGGCAATTTCAGGCGCATACTTTGGCGATAAGTTATCACCATTATCAGACTCAACTAACGTAGCTGCTGCAGCTGCAGAAACTCCATTATATGACCACGTAAGTGCTATGATGACTACTACTATTCCTTCACTATGCTTAGCATTAGTTGGATACGGAATCCTAGGTTCAATCATCATCGATAAGAATGGATATGATGCTACATTAACTGAACAAATTCAACAATCAATTCTTGACAACTTCAACATCGGTTGGTGGTTAATCCTTCCAATCCTAGTAGTATTCTGGGCTGCTATTAAGAGAATTCCAGCTATCCCTTCACTACTACTAGCTGCTGCTGTTGGTGGTGCATTCGCTATGATCTTCCAGGGAGCTTCCCTAGGCGAAATCTTAGGCGGATTCCAAGCAGGTTTCTCAATTGAAACTGGTAACGATGTTGCTGACCAACTACTTAACCGTGGTGGTATCGATAACATGATGTGGACTATTTCACTGATCATGTTCGCTCTATCATATGGTGGTATTCTTGAAAAGTGCGGATTCGTTGAAACATTACTTGGTGGATTCACTAGAAACATCAAGACTGTTGGCGGTTTAGTTGCTGCTACTATCGTAACTGGTATCGTATGCGACGTTATCTTAACTGACCAATACCTAGCAATCATGATCCCTTCAAGACTATACAGAAAGCAATTCGATGATAGAGGATTATCAAGATCATTCTTATCAAGAACTACAGAAGACGGTGGTACATTATGGTCACCAATGATTCCTTGGAACGGATGCGGAGCTTACCAAAGCGCTACATTAGGTGTTGCTAACTTAAAGTTCTGGCCTTATGCATTCATGAACTTCATCAACCCTATCCTTGCTATCATCATGACTTACTGCGGAGTTGGTATTAAGTACAAAGAATACGATGGCTTAAAGGGTGCTGCTCTTAAGGAAGCAAAGGCTAAGAAGAAAGCTGAATTAAAGGCTGCTAAGGAAAAATAGTCAATGAAAGAATTTACTACATCAGACCAAAAAGATATTAAAAATACCACCCGCTATGCGGGACTAATCTTCGGTGTATTTCTAATCATATCAGGATACTTTAGAAGATCCATATACATGGCTGTAATCGGCATTATGTTCGTAGCAGCACTAATCATGGTTAAGAAGGTTGTTGTAAACGAGGAAGGTATTGTTACCTCCTACGATGCATTCTTCTTTAAGAAAAAAGATGTTTGGGAATGGAAAGATATAACTGACATACATAAGCAGTTATCACCGAAGAAAGATCAGATGGCCCTACACTTTGCTAAGGGTATGATGGCCAAAAGACTAATATTTGGTCTTGATACTTACGAAAAGGTTTTAGACCTTGCTCGTGAAATGAAACCAGAGATAAACATCGCAGATGTAGACTGGTAAAAGAAAACCCCGTGTTTTAAACACGGGGTTATTTTTATTCTAGTATTACGCCATCTTCATCGATTAACATGTCCATAATATCTTGAACGTCCTCATCGGAAACAGGTTTAATTGTATCTAGAAGCATTCCTTCAACCTTGTCCATAACATCTAGGTTATCTTCAAGGTATGCCTTAACATTTTCCCTGCCTTGACCAATTCTATCTCCTTCGAAGCTGTACCAAGATCCTGCCTTTTCAATGATCTTAGCCTCTACTGCACAGTCAAGTAAGTCTCCAGACTTTGAAATTCCCTGTCCGTACATGATGTCGAATTCAGCCTGCTTAAATGGAGGTGCAACCTTGTTCTTAACTATCTTTACTCTAGTTCTGTTACCAATGATTTGATCTCCAGATTTAATGCTCTCTACCCTTCTTACATCAAGTCTCATGGATGAGTAGAACTTAAGTGCTCTACCTCCAGTAGTTGTCTCAGGATTTCCAAACATTACTCCAACCTTTTCTCTAAGCTGGTTGATGAATATGATGCATGTGTTTGACTTGTTTACTGTACCTGTAAGCTTTCTAAGTGCCTGTGACATAAGTCTTGCTTGAAGACCTACGTGGCTATCTCCCATTTCTCCTTGAATTTCAGCCTTAGGTACTAGAGCTGCAACTGAGTCAATAACGATTACATCAAGAGCTCCACTTCTAGTAAGCATATCGCAGATTTCTAATGCTTGCTCTCCAGTATCTGGCTGGGATACTAAAAGTTCATCTACTTGAACTCCCAGGTTCTTTGCATATATAGGATCTAGAGCATGCTCTGCATCTATAAATGCTGCCTTTCCACCGTTCTTTTGAGCTTCAGCTATAATGTGAAGTGTAAGAGTAGTCTTACCAGATGATTCTGGTCCATATATTTCAATGATCCTTCCCTTTGGAACTCCACCAATACCTGTAGCAATATCTAGGCTAATTGAACCTGTAGATATTGATTCAATATTCATGTGAGCGTTTTCATCGCTCATCTTCATTACTGCACCTTGGCCGAACTGCTTTGTAATCTGGGCTAAAGCAGCCTCTAATGCTTTATCTTTATCGTCGTTTTTAACTGCCATAAATGTCTTTTCCTCCAATGTGAACATTTGTTCTTTTTTCTTAATATTAACTTATTGAAAGCAAAAGGTCAAGTCTTTTTTATAATATATTTTTTACGGCCTATGTAAATACCTATTGTAGGATTAAATCACTTTATTGATCATCTGTAACATGGTAAGGACAGTCTTGTTTCTAATCCATGCTCTGCCCCTGTCAGGTAGATGTAATTCCTTCACATCTACGTAATCTAGATACTTAATCCCTATAAATACCTTACCCACATCGCCTGTAGGTCCAGCATATCCTGTAACTGAGATACATATGTCGCTACCTGTAGCCGTATAAAGGCCTAACGCCATTTCTAAGGCTGTTTCATGGCTAACCTCGGTAAATTTATCTAGGGTGTCCTCTTTAACGCCTAAAAGCTTCATTTTAGCTTCATTGCTATATGTAACATAGCTTTCCTTTAAGCATTTAGATATTCCTGGTACAGTTCCAAGGGTGGAAACGAACATGCCGCAAGTGATGGATTCAGCTGATGAAATTGTAAGTCCTTTCTCAATGAGCTTTCTTCCTACAACATCCACAAGTTCCTCATCATCTTCTGAATAAAGAAACTCACCTACAAGGTCTTTTACCTTGTTTACTGTATCTAAAACTACATCCATGTTTGTTTTAGAAGTTATCCTAAGCTTGCATTGTCCTTCCTGAGCATATGTGGCTAATGTTGGATCCTTTTGTCCATGGATTAGAGGCATTAGTTCCTGTTCTAGCTTTGATTCCCCTATTCCAAAGAATCTAAGGGTCTTGGTGTAAAACTGTTCGTCTGTAAGTCCTTTTAGATATGGAATTACGGACTGGTTAAACATAGCCTTCATTTCCCTAGGTGGTCCAGGCATGGATATGATAATCTTGCCTTCATCTTCAATGACAAAACCTGGTGCTGTACCTTGATTATTGTATAGTATATGTCCCTTTTCTGGTACATATGCCTGCTTTACATTGTTTTCCGGCATATTTTCAAAGTGAGCCTTAATACTGCCCAGTATTTCATTGCTTAACATAAGCTTATTATGGTATACATCACATATTACCTCTTTAGTAAGGTCATCTTCAGTAGGTCCAAGGCCGCCTGTTGTGATGATCAGGTCAGTTTTTTCCCTTAGATACTCCAGGCTCTCCCTTAGTCTAAGAGGATTATCCCCTACTGTATGATGGTATAATACATTAAATCCCAGCATGTTAAGCTGCTGGGATAAATAATTCTCATTGGTATTTAGTGTATTTCCAAATAAAAGCTCTGTTCCAACCGATAGAATTGCACAGTTCATTATTTAAAAACCTCTCTGTTCTTGTAAATGTATTCTCCGCCTGAGTATACAGTCATTGCAAGTGATGCCCAAAGAACTGCATATGAGATGTAGTAGATTATAGTCAGTAGTACAACCATATCTGTTGGAATTGCGCAGTATAGAAGAATTCCAGGGATTGCAACCATCTGAAGTACGGTCTTAATCTTTCCTGTCATGATAGCAGCAATAACCTTGCCATCTGCTGCAGCAACTGTTCTAATGCCAGATACTGTAAATTCTCTGATTAAGATTACTACTAGCATCCAAGCCTGCATAAGTCCATCACCTATGAATAGGCAAAATGCTGTGTATGTTAAAATCTTATCTGCTAAAGGATCCATTATCTTTCCAAAATTAGTTACTATCTGCTGTTTTCTTGCTATCTTTCCATCAAGTAAGTCTGTAACTGCTGCAATGATGAATACTGCCATTGCTACATAGAATAGATCCAAGTAGTAGAATAGAATGAATACTGGAACTAGCACTATTCTTCCGATTGTTAAATAATTAGGTAAATTCATTTTATACTTCCTTTCCAACTAAATCATAGTCATAAGCATCTGTAACAAGTACGTTTACAAATTGTCCTGGTTTTAATGTTTTTTCTGATGTAAAGATAACGCTGTTATCTATTTCAGGGGCATCGAAACTGCTCCTTCCAATATAGCTATTATCCCTTTCATCATCTAAGCCTTCCACCAGAACCTCAACAGTCTTTCCTATCTTCTTCTGGTTTAGGGATAAGGATATTTCAAGCTGAGTTCTCATAACTTGGTCAGCCCTCATAGCCTTTATTTCTTCATCTATCTGGCCTTCCATATCTCCAGCTACGGTGTTTTCTTCCCTTGAATATGCAAAGGCTCCTAGCCTTGCAAACCTTGTGCTTTCAACGAAATCAAGCAGGTTTTCAAAGTCTTCTTCACTTTCCCCTGGAAATCCAACTATTAGTGTGGTTCTAATGTGGATGTCTGGGATGGCTTTTCGCAGTCTATCTATGGTATCCAAAATGGAAGCCTTTGTAGATCTCCTATTCATAGCCTTCAGAACATTGTCCTCACTGTGCTGAATAGGTATGTCTATATACTTACAGATCTTTTCCTCTTCCTTCATCACCTGAATCAGTTCATCTGTAATTCTATCCTCATAGCAGTACATTAGCCTAATCCACTTAATGCCATCTATCTTGCAAAGCTCCTTTAATAGCTTAGGCAGCCTGTACTCCTTGTAAAGATCTATTCCGTAAAGGGTAACGTCCTGAGCTATTAGAATTAGCTCCTTCATTCCCCTCTTAGCAAGTTCCTTTGCTTCAGCTAATATATCTTCTTGCCTCTTACTTCTAAAATACCCTCTAATTGAAGGAATTACGCAGTAAGCGCAGTGATTGTTACAGCCTTCAGCAATCTTTATTGTTGCTGTATATGGATTATCTTCAAACTTCCTAGGAAGAGTCTTAAGTACCCTTTCACTGCATCCACTAACCAATACCTTTTCGTCGCTCTTTAGAAAATCTGGTAAGGCTTCATAGTCGTTTACACCTATGAACTTATCCACCTCAGGCATTTCTTCAATTAAGTCTTTATAGTACCTTTGAGCTAGGCAACCTGAAACTACCAGTTTTCCATCATAGTTTGCCATATCGAATATGTGCTGAATGGACTCCACCTTGGCATCGTTTATGAAGCCGCAGGTGTTAACAATGTTAAAGTCCGAAACACTTGGATCATCTACTATGGTGTATCCTGCCTTTTCAAGAATACCTTTGGCAGCCTGTGTATCGTTAAAGTTTTTGGGACATCCTAGGGTGTCGAAAAATACCTTCATCTATAAATCTTCCTCGTTAATCAATACTTGTCTAGGTCTAGAGCCGTCTGCAGGACCGATTATGCCCATGTCTTCCATAGCGTCTATAATTCTAGCAGCACGGTTATATCCAATCCTAAATCTTCTCTGAAGCATGGATACAGATGCATGGCCTTGACCTACTATGAATTCAACAGCTTCATCCATAAGTTCATCATCTGGATTAGCGCTAGCAGCCGCATTTTCTGTAGGTGCATTTAAAGTCTGCATCAGGTCCTGGGAGAAGTTTTCCTCCTCTACCTGGCCCTTGACGTATTCTATTACCTTTTTAACCTCTTCGTCGGTTACAAAGCATCCCTGGACCCTGTATGGCTTTCTTGTGCCGCTAGGTCCAAACAGCATGTCGCCCTTTCCCACAAGTTTCTCTGCTCCTCCCATATCTATGATGGTTCTAGAGTCAACCTGTGATGAAACCTGGAATGCTATTCTTGATGGAATGTTTGCTTTAATTACTCCTGTAATTACGTTTACAGAAGGTCTTTGAGTTGCAACTATTAGGTGCATTCCTGCAGCTCTAGCCATCTGAGCTAGTCTACAGATGCTGTCCTCAACCTGTGAAGGTGCAGCCATCATAAGGTCTGCAAGTTCGTCGATGATAATTACAACCTGAGGCATCTTTTCTTCAGCCTTGGCGTTGTAGGAATCTAAATCCTTAACTCCAAGATCTGCAAACTTCTTGTATCTACCAAGCATTTCAGATACAGCCCAGTTTAAAGCAGCAGCTGCCTTGGTTGGGTCTGTAACTACTGGAATTAGTAGATGTGGAATGCCGTTATAGTTTCCAAGTTCTACTACCTTAGGGTCAACTAAGATTAGCTTAACCTCATCAGGAGTAGCCTTGTACATGATGCTTGTAATGATGGTATTTATGCATACCGACTTACCTGAACCTGTTGCACCAGCTATCAGTAAGTGTGGCATGCTCTTTAAATCAGCAACGATAGGCTTACCGGAAATATCCTTACCTACCGCAAAGCTGATCTTGGATTTTGCATTTTCAAATTCAGGGCTATCAATGATGTCCCTTAAAACTACCATGTTGGTATTTTCGTTTTCAATTTCAATACCCACAGCAGCTTTTCCAGGAATTGGAGCCTCAATTCTAATGCTCTTAGCCCTTAGATTTAAAGCGATATCGTTTGCAAGGTTAACTATGCTGTTTACCTTAACTCCAACAGCAGGCTGAATTTCAAACCTTGTTACTGCAGGTCCTTGAGTAACCTGAACTACCTTAGCATCTACCTTAAAGCTTGCTAATGTTTCTTCAAGCTGTCTAACCTTGTACTGAAGTTCTCTATCTGTGCTTCCCTTAAATGCTCCCTTTCTTTTCTGAAGAAGGGATAGTGGAGGCATCTTGTATGTGCCAGCAATCTTTACAGGAGCAAGTTCTTCATCGCTTAGCTTTGCTTCTCTGGCTTCTTTATTTGAAATAACAGGAGTCTCTTCTTCCTTCACATCACCATCAAGGCCTAGGCCTACCTTTGGCATATTCTGATCTTCAATGCCGTAGCCACCCTTTTCCATAGGTCCAAACAGTTCATCGTCCTTCATCAGGGTGAAGATGTTGCTGTTATCCTTTTTCTTCTTTGGTTTTACAACCTTCTTTTCATCCTCAGTTACGATTGTAAGCTGCTCTTCCTTTTCCTCCTGCTTTGCAAGGCGAAGAAGTTTTCTCTCCTGCCTCTTTTCCTTCCATCTTTCAAAGAACCTTGAAATTGGAGTGTTGATGAATAAAAGTAAGCAGACGAAAATTACTGCGATGGTAACAATCCATAGCCCCATCTCTCCAACCATCTTTGTAAGAGCAAGAGCTATTACCATGCCAACTTCTCCTGCGCTATCTAGTGTAACGCCGCTTTGATAGAAGTTTACAAAGTCGAAGGCGCTATTTTCTGTAACGAATCTAGATCCATTCATCGCAGCGATGTTGAAATATATTATTAAAAGTAGACAAAGAGACTTTAGGTTCATATGTGTTGTCTTTTGTCCAAACATAAGTATTCCGATAACTATGAAATAGAACGGAAGAACGTTTGCAACAAAGCCAAACAGTCCCTTTAAGCAGTCACCGATGATGTGGCCAAATTCTCCAGCACCGTTGGTGAATAAGGATACTAAAAGAAAGATACCTAAAGCTATAAAGCAGATAGCCCAGATCTCGTCAATAACCCTGCTGTCTGCACGCTTCTTATCCTGCATCTTCTTGATGTCTTCCTTTGTCTTTGGTTTTGGTTTTGTGTTTTTCTTCTTTTGTGCCATTTTTAACTCTCTTTACTAGAATATGATTCCGTATGCGATTGCAAGTATACCTACTACCCATACGTAGTATGAGAAGTATTTAAGTTTCTTGTTGGCTACAACCTTGATCATTGCCTTAATTGCTACTAGGCCAGAAATTGCGGCAACTACTACCCCAACCGCTGAAGGTCCAAGAACTGAAAGTGTAATTCCATCAGCTATGGCTTCCTTAAATTCAAGAAGGAATGATCCAAGTATTGTTGGTATTGAAATTAGAAATGCGTACTTTACAGCGAAGGCTCTATCGAAGTTACAAGTAAGTCCACTTACAAGAGTAAGTCCTGATCTTGAAATCCCTGGCCAGATTGCTACGCCCTGCATGATACCAATAAAGATAGCGTTTCTAAAGTTCATTCTATCAATATTTCTATTTGCTCTTCCTATTCTCTCTGAGAAGTATAGAAGAAATCCTGTAATAAGAAGTCCTATACCTATCTTGATGCAAGATGAGTACATGGCTTCGAACATATCCTCGAAGAAGATACCGATGATTCCTGTAATTGCTGTAGTGACGATAATCATCACGCCAAGCTTACGAATAGGTCTTTCCTCAAGTCTAAGTCCCTTTCTAGTTACTAAATCTTTAATTGTAAGTACAAGTTCAACTATTAGCTCCCAGATGTCATTCCAGTATACGATGAATAGGGAAATCAGTGTTCCTAGATGAAACATTACTGTAAAGAATAGAATGCCCTCATCTATACCGAAGATGTTCTGTAAAAGTGATAAGTGGCCTGAACTTGAAATTGGTAAGAACTCTGCCAGTCCTTGTACTAATCCTAATATAACGGCTTGAATATAAGTCATTACTCCCCTCCTATTTGATATATCCTAAATCTACTAATGTTTCAGCGCAAAGCACTGCGCCCCCTGCAGCACCTCTTAAAGTGTTATGAGCAAGTCCGATAAACTTGTAGTCAAAGATTGTATCCTCTCTAAGTCTACCGATGGAAACTCCCATTCCTCCTTCGTAATCAACGTCAAGTGTAACCTGAGGTCTATTGTCCTCCTCAAATACCTGTACGAACTTCTTAGGTGATGAAGGAAGCTTTCCTTCTGGGAATCTATTAAGTCTATCTATTAGCTCTTCCTTTGTTGGCTTCTTTTTAAACCTAATAAAAGCTGCTGCAGTATGTCCATTTAAGACAGGAATTCTTACGCACTGAGCTGTGATCTTTAGGTCGTTTTTTAAAACGATCTCATCTCCTTGAACCTTACCTAAAATCTTAAGTGGCTCAACTTCGCTCTTAAGTTCTTCTCCCCCGATAAACGGAATTACGTTTCCTACCATCTCAGGCCAAGTTTCAAAGTTCTTTCCTGCACCTGAAATTGCCTGGTAAGTTGTAACCACCATCTCGTAAGGCTCAAACTCCTGCCAAGCCTTTAAGCAAGGCATGTATCCTTGAATAGAGCAGTTAGGTTTAACAGCGATAAAGCCTCTCTTTGTACCCAGTCTTTCCTTTTGCTTTTCAATGATTTCAAAGTGCTCAGGATTGATCTCAGGAATTACCATAGGAACATCCTTTGTCATTCTGTGAGCTGAGTTATTGGATACTACAGGGACTTCAGCCTTTGCGTACTCTTCCTCTATTGCTCTAATTTCTTCCTTTGTCATATCTACAGCGCTGAATACGAAGTCTACCTTAGATGCAATTTCCTCAACGTCTTTTACATCTAAAACTACCATATCCTTTACCTTTTCAGGCATAGGGATTTCCAGCTTCCAGCGGCCTTCTACAGCGTCGGCATACTTTTGACCTTTGCTTCTAGCGCTGGCTGCTAAAACTTCGATTTCAAACCATGGATGATCGGCTAAAATTGTAATAAATCTTTGGCCTACCATGCCTGTTGCGCCTAATATTCCTACCTTAAATTTTTTGTCAAGTTTCATAGTAAAATACCTCTTAAATTTCATTCATATTATTTTACCACTTTTTCATTGAAATTACAATAAAATAACGCTAGTAATTACTAGCGTTAAAATTCATATATTATGCTTCTGTAGCTACGATTTCTTTACCATCATAATAGTTGCAATTAGGGCAAACTCTATGAGGAAGTTTTGGTTCGTGACATTGTGGACAGATTGATAGTCCAGGAGCAGTCTTTTTCATGTTAGGTGCTCTTCTCTTATCTCTTCTAGCTGCAGATGTTCTATTTTTTGGAACTGCCATCTT
>JAKSSK010000027.1 GCA_024403135.1 Clostridia bacterium | reverse complement strand
GAAAGATCACTGTCAACAAGAAACCATTAGAAGAATATTTCGGAATGGAAATCGTAAGAAGAGAAGCTAAGAGACCTTTCGAAGTTGCTGGATGTGAAGGCAAGTTCGATGTTATCGCTACTATCAACGGTGGTGGATTCACAGGTCAAGCTGGTGCTTTAAGACACGGTATTTCAAGAGCTTTATGCATGGCAGACAAGGAAGCTTACAGAGCTCCATTAAAGGCTGCTGGTTTCTTAACAAGAGACTCAAGAATGAAAGAAAGAAAGAAATATGGTCTTAAGAAAGCTAGAAGAGCTAGCCAATTCTCAAAGAGATAGTAATTCAAAGTGTAAAAGGGATGTCATCAATAGATGGCATCTTTTTTAAGAAAAAGGGACGGTTCTTTTTTCTTCTAAAAAAGAACCGTCTATTTTATATGATGCAATAAATGTAAAAGGGATGTCATCAATAGAGGGCATCTTTTTTTATTGCAATAAAAAAGATGCTAGATGTTTATCTAGCACCTTTATGTACTTTACTTTTGTACCTTTCCTCTTTGTGAAGTTAGGTAGAAGATTATTCCAAGTACTACCCATACGATTAAGCAGATGTAGGATTCCTTGCCTAGTGAGCAGGATAGTCCAGGAAGTGGTATTAGTAGTAATACGCAGAATACTATTGCAAAGATTGTACCAAGAACGCCTGATGTAAGGATTCCTCCATTACCTTCCTTCTTAGCAAACTTTGCAGCAGCGATTGATGTATAACCGTAACCAACAGCAGCACCTAGTGATGACATATCTACTACCCAGCCAAGAGCTGTTCTTCCAAAGAATGGTGCGATTAAAGCGATCAGCATGATGAAGATGATTGCATTCTTAGGAGTCTTGTGGTTTTCATCTAGCTTACCAAACCATGCAGGAAGTACGCCTTCCTTTGACATTGAGTAAAGTAGTCTTGATGTTGCCATGTAGAAACCGCAGATACCTGATAGGATAGCAGCTAGTACTGCAATACCAAGGAATACTAAACCAGCACTGCCAAGAAGTGTCTTTGCAGCATAGAATGTTGGTAGTGAGATTAATCCAGTTAGGTTAGGAAGATCATCGATGTATTCAACCCATGATGCATAACCTTCAGGAACAACCATAGCTGTTACTGTGTTTAGAACTACGTATACGCCAGCTCCGAATAGAACTGAGATGATCATGATAACCTTTGTCTTTGCAGGTGAGAACTTGAATTCTTCAGCTGACTGAGGAATTGTATCGAATCCTACGAAAGCCCAAGGAGCAACTGCAACTACTGCAAGAACTCCGCCCAGCTTAGCACCTGATGTTAAGGTATCGTTTTCATAGAATGCAGGGCTTAGGTTAGCAAAGCTTGCCTTATCGCTTACTAGAGCAGCGATAGCAACGATAGCAACACCACTTACTAGTGCGAATACTAGGATAGTTTGGAATACTCCAGTGAACTTTACGCCCTTGATGCTTAGGATAGCGAATAGAACTAAAGCTACTACTGCAAGCATGATTTCTCCGAAGTAGATGTCGTATCCAGCAACGCTGTAGTGGAAACCTACTTGGAATACGTTGTTCATTAAGTTACGTCCAATTAGTGCAAGAGCAGTTCCGTTTAGTGGTACGATGCATAGGTATGAAAGACCTAGGAACCATGCACAGATGAATCCGTTTGTTTGGCCGAATGACTTTTGAGTGTAAGTGAATTCGCCGCCAGCTACAGGGAACTTCTGAATCATGAAGTTATAGTTGAATGCTATGATGATCATGATTAAAGCAGCTATGCCCATAGCGATTGCAGTTCCAAGAGGACCTGCTTGACCAAGGAAAGTATTTCCTGGCATTACGAATGCGCCCCAGCCGATGATGCATCCTAGTGCAAGAGCCCAAACGTTAATTGGTGATAGTTTCTTTTCTAGTCTTACTTCTTTTTCCATATTTAATTCTCCTTTTACCTGATTGGGAAAATCTATCCCTAATCAGTCCATATGTGGGAAATCTATCCCACCAATAGTTTACCCACAAATTTTACCATATTACATTAAATATATGCAAGGATAATATATTGTGATACAATGAGGTGTAAACATGGAGGCAGATATGAAGAAAGTTTTAAACGTTGAATATGCATGGTTACACGGAACCCACTGGATGTACTACGGAGTTATCGTAAGTTTTGCATCCGTATTTTTATTGGGTAACGGCTATTCAAACAGTTTAATAGGGGTAATCCTTGCCATCGCAAACATATTGGCAGTAATAATCCAGCCACTAGTTGCAGATCTATCGGATAAGTCCACAGTGACCCGCTCCATCAGAATTACCCAGATCATGGCAGGGGTTATAATTATAGGTACAGCAGCCCTTCTTCTATTCCACGGAAAGACACTGCTTCTATCATTGCTATTCGTAATGCTGGTTGGATTCTTCACATCCATACAGCCACTTATTAACTCACTAGCTTTCTCATTAGAAAACAGCAAGGTTCACATTAACTTTGGACTGTCTAGAAGCCTAGGCTCCATAGCATACTCAGTAATATGTGCAGTAATCGGAAAGCTAGTAGATAATCTAGGAATTGAAACAATACCAGTTGCAGGCTTCATATCACTAGGACTATTCATAGTAGGCCTTTCAGTGATAAATAGGCACTACCTAAAGGCCTGCAGGATAAACGGCGTTGATGCAGAAATAATCAGCCAAAAGCAGGAAGAGGAAAGGATAAGTTTAAAGGACTTCGCAAAGAGAAACACCCTTTTCCTAGCCATGATATTAGGAGTAGCATTGCTGTTCTACGGAAATGCTGTACTTAACAACTTTATGATACAGATAGTAGATGCTGTTGGAGGAAACGAGGCAGATATGGGAGGAATCCTAGGAGTAATGGCTGCCCTAGAAGTGCCTACAATGGTATTCTTTGATCAGATAAATAGGAAGTTTAGCTGCAGATTCCTGTTAAAGGTTGCAGCAGTAGGCTTCACAGTAAAGATTTTCCTGTGCTACGTAGCAAAATCCGTATTCATGCTTTACGTGGCTCAAAGCGTACAGCTAGTAGCCTTCGCACTGCTACTTCCAGCCATCGTTAAATTTACAGACGAGATAATGGAAAAGGGTGAAGCTGTAAAGGGACAGGCTATGTTTACAGCATCAACTACAGTAGGTGCAGTTATAGCTAGCTTTACAGGCGGATGGATCATGGATATGTCAAGTCCATCCATGCTTTTACTGGTATCCACAGTACTAAGCGCACTAGGCACAGCAATAATATGTATATTCATTGGAAAGATAAAGGGAAAAAATGAGATTTGATTTTAGCACAGTATTACAACAGGATACGATTCTATGCGAGAACGCAAAGCCGCTAAACATGGGTAAGGGCTTTAAGAAGGTAGAAGGTCTATTCACAAAGCTTTGGAACTCCTACTATTATTTCTTTGGCCTATTCATTGTAGCCGTTTGCTTCATGTTCCTTCAGGCATCGGTAGTTGGAATTGCAGTTATGGGGGTGTTCTTAAGCATCAATTTGATCTTCTGCGAAGACATACTAGCAACCACACTTCCGTTCCTACTTATGATACTGATGACAGTTCAAAGCTATAAAGATCTTAGCGTCTATGCCCAGGATGCCTGGGTAGGAGTGCTGGTCATAGTTTGCCTTGTGGCCCATCTTATCATATATGCAAAGCCTATCAGGATAGGAAGAAGCTTCCTAGGATTATGTCTAGTAACCCTTGCTACAGCAATGGGAGGAGTAGGAACTATTGCCTCAGAAGAGTACTTTAGCCCACTATCCCTGTACTACACATACGGGCTAGGACTAGGAATGTTACTTGTATATGTAATAGTTAAGTCACAGAGCTACGGCATAAATGGACCATCACCATTAAAGAAGTTTGGAAGAGTGCTATATGTAACAGGAATGTTCGCAGCATTCATGGTATTCCTTTACTATTATCAGCATCCAGGAATATTCGACGATGGCTTTGCTATTCCGTTTATTGCCTATAGAAACTATCTATCATCGGTGCTTCTAATCACAATGTGCGTTCCTTGCTACTATGCAATCAGAAGCGATATGCACATACTTAGCATACTGTTCATGTACTGCGCTATGATAATGACAGGTTCAAGAAGCGGACTATTCTTTGGCGCTATGCTGCTACTTGGCTGCATAGTCTACCTATTTAAATACAACAAGAAAAAGAGAAGGGTATACTTCATGGTTCTGCTTGTTGCAGGTATCCCATTTGTAATCATGTGCTTTAGCATAGTTCAGGCACTGTTTAGCGCAAGATTTGTAGATGGCACCCTTATCTACTGGCAGGACTCTAGAATCTCATTCTTTGAAAGAGCGCTAGCAGACTTCTTCAAGAATCCATTCTTTGGAGTTGGACTAGGCTACCAGGGCAATGCGGACATATTCGTAGGAGTGCCTGGAAGCATGGTATTCTATCACAACTACGTGGCTCAGATTATAGGCAGCATGGGATGCTTAGGAATACTGGCATACTCAGTTTTGATGTACGATAGACTATCCATACTTACTAAGAGATTTAGTGCAAGAACAGCTACATTCATAATGGGTTACGCTGGAATATTCCTAATGTCCATGACTAACCCTGGAGAATTTTCACCACTGCCATACGAGATGTTAGCTGTAATGATCTTCACCTTAATAGAGTCAGAACCGATAGTAGAAAGAAACCCTAATACAGGACGAAGATTAAGCCCTGAAAAAGTGGAGGACTACATCAATGGCATTATGTAATTCCTTTGATAAAGAAAAAAGGGCAGTCTTAAATCCAGAAAACGTATATGAGAAAGTTGAAGGATTTCCTAAGACCTGCCTGATTACATTTAATAAAAAGATAGAAGAGATATTCGTTAAAAAGTACGGGGCAAAGGAGATAGCTCACCTTTACGGCGGAGGAAATATTCCTGTCTACGAGGCGGATGGACTAGGCCTTTTTAAGACCCACATGGGCGCTCCAATTACGGTGGCCTTCATGGAAGAGCTAAGAGCTATGGGAGCAGAAAAGTTCGTAGTCTTCGGTTCCTGCGGAGTGCTGGATGAAGCGATTAAGCCAGGCCACATCATTGTGCCTACAAAGGCATACAGGGATGAGGGCACTAGCTACCACTACCTTAAAGAAGCGGATAGCATCCAGGTAGAAACATCAAATCGCCTAATAGCGATACTTGAAAGCCTTGATGTTGCCTACATTAAGACAGGTACCTGGACCACCGATGGCCTTTACAGGGAGACCAAGAGAAACATGGATGAAAGGCTAAAGGATGGGTATCTAGTTGTGGATATGGAATGCTCAGCCATCATGGCCTTTGCCAAGTTTAGAGATATACAGGCTTACCAATTCCTTTACGCAGAGGATAGCCTTGGAGATGGAAACTGGCAGCCTAGAAATATGGGCAAGATAATGCCAAAAGAAAAAGAAGAATATTTAGATATTGCAATAAAAATAGCTAAGGCCATTTGACCTTAGCTATTTTTTTATGCCCAAGAGTATGCCATTTCAAAGTTAATAACTATGAAATATGTTGGATCAATCTTTCTAATTTCTGCTTGAATTTGATCCTTTACCATATCCTGATCAATCTTCTTACCAGGAGTAAGAACTAGGTCGAATATGATATTTGTATGAGTAGGGCCAGGAACCACTCTTAGATCGTGGAAGCTTTCTACGCCCATTTCCTTCATAGGATCAACAACTCTTTCAATCACTTCCATAGCCTTTAGCCTTACAGGGTTATCCACTTCAACAGGGTCCATGTGGCAGGTGATGTCGATGTTCATGGCCTTCTTAACCTTCATCTCGATTTGGTCGATCATGTCGTGGCTTTCCATAAGGTCACCCTTTGAGTCAACCTCAACGTGGATTGAGCAAAATACCTTGCCAGGTCCATAGTTGTGAACGATGAAGTCGTGAATTCCAAGTACTCCAGGAGTGCTTTCTACCATTTCAGCGATTTCGCTTACCATCTCAGGGTCAGGGGCTTCTCCAAGAAGAGGAGAAATTGTTTCCTTTGTTAGCTCATAACCTGAGTACAGGATGAATAGGGATACTACGCAGCCCATGTAGCCATCAAGCTGAAGGCCAGTGAAGTAGTTTATTAGCATGCTGATTACTATTATGATACTGGAGATAACGTCGTTTCTGTTATCTGTACCTGCAGCGATTACAGGAAGTGAGTTAATCCTCTTACCAGTAGCGATTGTGAATAGGGCTGATGAACCCTTCATGATGATAGCAAGCACGATGATTATTACTGTGCTCCATGCGAACTCGAAGTCTGAGCCTTCTATAACCTTTTGTACAGATGACTTCATAAGTTCAAAGCCTACGGTTACTACTATGACGGATACCACAAGGCCGCAAAGGTATTCGATCCTTGCGTGTCCGTAAGGGTGGTTCTTGTCTGCAGGTTTTCTAGCAAGCCTTGCACCTAAAAGTGTGATGCAGGCTGCAAGTGAGTCCGCAATATCGTGGGCTCCATCGGCTATTACTGCAATACTGTGAGTAGCAAGGCCGATGATAATCTTGATAATGCTTAAAGTGGTGTTTACTATGATTCCTAAAGTTCCTGTAAGCTTTGTGTAGTTGTTTCTTACTACAGGATCCTTTACATTTTCATAGTCCTTTACAAAGGTCTTCCACATAAATTCCTTCATTATATATTACCCTCCATAACTTCAGTCATAGCTTGAACCAGCTGATCAGGACAAGATGTATTCTTGAATCCGCACTTGATGCCGCCAAGCTTTTCCTTGATTTCTTCGTATGTCATGCCCTTTGTTAGAGCGCATATTCCCTTTAGATTTCCATTGCAGCCACCTACGAAGTTCACGTCCTTTAACACGTTTCCTTCCATCTCAAGTTCGATGTATGATGAGCAGGTGCCCTTAGTTCTGTATGTATATTTCATTCTTTTAACCTCATATGTATGGTATAATAACTCCAAGAACAGATTATATCACAAACGAGGTAAGAAATGAATGAAAAAGATGTCCTTATGGGGCAAATTCAAGATAAATATTCTAGGTTCAGGGGAAAGAACGTGCTTACGGCAACGGACTTTCTTGACCTAAACCAGCAGAGCATAGCAAACGGCCACACCCAGGAAGGAATCTTCTACGGGGGCTACGAGGATGCTGAAAGAAAGAGACTAGTTTTTCTTCCAGATTACGCAAATCTAGAGGACACCATCAAGGTGCTAAAGGTTACTAGAGCTAAGGAAGGAAGAGAGCTTACCCATAGGGACTACCTGGGATCTCTTTTAGCAGAGGGAATAAAGAGAGAAAAGATAGGCGACATCCTGGTGAGAGATGATGGAGCAGACATCTTGGTTGCAGCAGAGGTTGCTGAGTACCTTGCTTCAAACTACTCCATGGCAGGAAGAGTATCCCTGAAGGTTGAAATAGGGGAAGTGGAAGACTTAGACCTTTCAAGCCAAAAGACCAAGGAGATAAAGGATACGGTTTCAGCCCTTAGGCTGGATAGCGTTTTATCTAGCGCCTTTGGCATTTCAAGGAGCAAGGCCCAGGAAGCCGTGAAGATGGGCATAGTCTTTTTAAACGGCGTTCAGATGAACAAGTCAGATAAACAGGTAAAAGAAGGGGACAAGCTGGTGATCAGGGGAAAGGGCAAGGCCTGCCTTAGAGAGGTGTCTGGCAAGTCCAAAAAGGATAGAATATATATAATAGTAGATAGATATATTTAATTGGAGTATAATAAGGATATTGAGAGGTATCTTATGACAAATAAAGTAAAGAAAATAATGGCCATATACTTCGGTATAGCGCTGGCAGTAATACTAATACAGATGGTTGGATTTAACACTCCAGATCCAAGCCAGTACGATAAGTCCCTATCCTACGGCGACACATACTTTAGTGATGGACTTGCACCTTTCTGCGACGGTGACCTATACGGCTACTGCGATGAGAAGGGTAATGTGGTAATAGAGCCAACCTATGAAGAGGCAGGAAACTTTCACTACGGCCTTGCAGCCATAAAGAGCGCAGGTTCAAAGTATGGCTTCATAGATAAGACAGGAAAGCTAGTAATTAAGTGCCAGTTCGACAAGGCATTCGCCTTCGATAAGGGAGTTGCCCTTGTTTCCACCAACAACAAGTATGGCTTCATCAACTTTAAAGGTAAGTACGTGGTTAAGCCAAAGTATAGCTACGCAGAAGAATATAGCTACGGCGTAAGCGTAGTAAAGTACGGTGGCAAATACGGATATATAAACAAGAAGGGCCAGTGGGCTATAGAACCTATCTATGAAAAGGCTGGAAGTTTCCACAACAAGAGAGCCGCAGTTAAAATCGACGGCAAGTGGGGATACATAGACAGGAAGGGAAACCTTATCTCAGAGTGTAAATACGACGAAGCTAGACGCTTTAGCGATGAAAGAGCAGCCGTATGCATAAATGGTAAGTGGGGCTTTTTAGATGTATATGGAAATCCAATTACCAGCTGCAAATACAAGAAGGTAAAGAACTTCTCTGGAAACCTAGCCGCAGTTAAAATCGGTGGCAAGTGGGGATACTTAAACAAGTCTGGAGATGTAGCTCTATTAAATAGATACGAAAAAGCCACAGCATTTAAGGCAGGCAGAGCTGCCGTAAAAATAGGCGGCAAGTGGGGAATAATAGATGGAGCAGGAAACTACGTGGTTAGCCCAAGCTATTCATACATCTCACCTGTACAGCACGGCTTTAGCTACTGCGATAACGGAATCACAGGCGGCATATTCAATAGAGATGGCAAACTGATAAAGAAGGTTAAGCCAGTTGCTATGGACGATGTATCATTCTACGAGGATGGATACGTTACAATTAGATCAGATGAGTTCATAGTTATAAACAACCTGGGAAAGAGATTTAAGGTTTTAATGCCTTTACCAGAGGAAGAAGAAAAAGATGAGTAAAGCACTGATTGTGGTTGACTACCAAAAGGATTTCGTTGATGGTTCTCTAGGCTTTGAAGGAGCGGAGAAACTGGAAAAGGGAATCCTTGAAAAGATAGAAGAATACAAGAGGGCAGGAGAAGATGTAATATTCACAAAGGACTGCCACATGGAGGACTACCTTGAAAGTGAAGAGGGAAAGAAACTTCCAGTAGGGCACTGCATCAAGGGAACGGAGGGCTTTGCCCTATATGGCAATCTCAATGAAGAGGATGGCAAGGTCTTCGAAAAAGAAACCTTCGGATCCTTAGATCTAGGTCTTTACTTAAGGGAAAAGAACTATGATGAAATATGCCTGGTTGGACTTGTATCCAACATATGCGTTACAGCTAACAGCGTAATAGCAAAGGCCGCTTGTCCCAACGCCAAAATCCAGGTTGATGCAAGGCTGGTAGGCTCCGGCGACAAGGAAATGGAGAAGAAGGCCCTAGATGTACTAGAAAACCTACATATTGACATAATATATTAGAAAAAACCCCGTTGTATTTTAAACGGGGTTTTGATATAATTACCCTGTATCATGTAAAATATTCAGGAGGCTAATTTAGATGAAAGGCTATACAACAGAAACAATCAGAAACGTTGCTCTTTTAGGACACGGTGGATGTGGTAAGACTACATTCTTAGACGCTTGCCTATTAGCAACAGGAGTCATTTCAAGATTAGGTAAAGTTGAAGACGGAACAACTGTATCTGACTATGATAAGACTGAAATCAAAAAAGGATATTCAATCAACACTACTTTAGTTCCAGTTGAATTCAACAAGGTTAAGATCAACTTCCTAGACACACCAGGAACATTCGATTTCTCAGGTGAAGTTCAAGGAGCTCTTAGAGCAGTTGAAGCTGCAGCAATCCTAGTAGATGCATCATCTGGTATTCAAGTAGGAACTGAAAAGGCTTGGACAGCAGCAAAGAAGGCTGGCACTCCAAGATTCTTCGTTTTAACTAAGACAGATAAGGAAAACGTAAACGTAGAAAACACAATTGCAGAACTTCAAGACAAGTTCGGTACTTCAGTAGTAACTCTAGATGATAGAGACACTCTATCAGAAGCTATCGCAGAAGTAGATGAAGAATTAATGGACATCTATTTCGAAAACGGCGAATTCACTGAAGAACAATTCAACCAAGGTTTATCCAAGGGTATCGCACAAGGCGACGTATGTCCTGTATTCGTAGCATGCGCTCAAACAGGTGACGGCGTTAAGGAAACACTTCAACACATCATCGACTTAGTTCCAGCTGCTAACAAAGTAGAGGCACCTAAGACAGTTGATGGAGCAGAAGTTAAGGTAGATGCAAACGGTAAGCCAGTAGTATTCGTATTCAAGACTTTAGCAGATGCTTTCCTAGGTAAGATTTCACTTGCAAAGGTTATCTCAGGTAAGGTAAAAGCTGGTCAAATTCTATACAACCACAACCAAGAAAAGGACGAAAAGTTAGGTTCAGTATTCTTCTTACGTGGCAAGACTCAAGGCGAATGCCCTGAAGCAGTAGCAGGAGATATCGTTGCTCTAGGTAAGCTTCAATTCACTAAGACTGGTGAAACTTTAGCAGAAAAGGCTAACGAAGTTAAGCTAGAACCAATCGTATTCCCTCAAGCAATCCTATTCCAAGCTATCGAAGCTGCAGACAAGGGTGCAGACGACAAGCTATCATCAGGATTTGCTAAGCTAATTGAAGAAGACCCAACATTAGTATTAGAGAGAAACGTTGAAACTCGTCAAACATTAGTTGGAGGTCAAGGAGACATTCAACTAGGTATCGCATTATCCAAGTTAAGCGAAAAGTATGGCGTAAACGTTAACATCGTTCCTCAAAAGATCGCATACAGAGAAACTATCAAGGGACAATCAGACGTTCAAGGTAAGCACAAGAAGCAATCAGGTGGATCAGGTCAATACGGTGACGTACATATCAGGTTCAGCCCTTCACAGGAAAACTTTGAATTCTCAGAAGAACTATTCGGTGGTTCAGTTCCTAAGCAATACGTACCAGCAGTAGAAAAGGGATTACTTGAATGTATGGAAAAGGGCCCTCTAGCTGGATGTAAGGTACAAAACGTTAAGGCTGTATTATATGATGGTTCATACCACCCAGTTGACTCAAACGAAGCAGCATTCAAGATTGCAGCATCACTTGCATTCAAGAAGGGTATCGTAGAAGCTAAGCCTTGCTTACTAGAACCAATCATGAAGTTAGACATTACAGTTCCAGACGAATTCGTTGGAGCAGTAATGGGCGACCTTCCTAACAGAAGAGGCGCTGTAATGGGTATGGACCCACTAGTAGGTGGCGGACAAACATTACACGCAGAAGCTCCTCAAGCTGAATTATTCGACTATGCAATCGCACTTAGATCAATGACTCAAGCAAGAGGCTCATTCACTATGGAATTCGCAAGATACGCTGAAGTCCCTGCTATGAACGCTCAAAAGATTATCGACGCTCACAAGGCAGAACTAGAAGCAGCAGCAAAATAAACTAAATTAGCTCTTTGAAGAGGACCTTAAGGGTCCTCTTTTTTTAGACAAAAAAACACCCTTTACAATCACATATTCTTGGTATACAATCAAAATAAGAACAAATGTTCGCAAAAGGAGAAACTATGGCAAAAAAGCAAAAGACAGTATTCGTATGTCAGGAATGTGGATATGAAAGCCCTAAGTGGATGGGCCAGTGCATCTGCGGTGCATGGAACACCATGATTGAAGAGAAGGTAGTTGAAGAGGATACTAGGCAGCGCAGCGCTTCAAAGTACGTGAGCCCTCAGGTACTTAAGAACGTTACCAGCGGTCACTTCAGCAGAATTTCCTCAGGCATTGGTGAGCTTGATAGAGTGCTGGGAGGAGGCCTGGTTAAAGGCTCTCTAACACTAATCTCTGGTGAGCCAGGCATTGGAAAATCCACCCTTATCATTCAGGCAGCATCTAACATTGCAAGAGAAGGCAAGGTGCTATACGTTTCAGGCGAGGAATCTGAAGAGCAGATAAAGATTAGAGCAGATAGAGTATGTAAAGACCTATCGGATAACCTACTTGTCTTATCTGAGACTAACCTGGAAAACGTAGTGAGCGTATGCGAAAAGGAAGAGCCACAGTTTCTAGTAGTTGACTCCATTCAGACCATGTACACCGCTGAACTTGACTCTGCTCCAGGCAGTGTATCCCAGGTTAGAGCCTGCGGAAACTACCTGATGAAGCTGGGAAAGACAAAGAATATCCCTATCTTCATAGTGGCTCATGTTACTAAGAGTGGAGATTTAGCAGGTCCTAAGATTGTAGAGCATCTAGTTGACTGTGTACTAAACTTCACAGGTGAAAGGGATCAGGAACTTAGAATACTTAGATCTTTTAAGAATAGGTTTGGAACTACCAGCGAGATAGGAGCTTTCCAGATGGAAGAGGAAGGACTAGTAGAGGTAAAGAACCTTTCCAGCAATCTCCTTGAAAGCGGCATGAGACCTATGGAAGGTTCAGTTACATCTGCAATCTACGAAGGATCTAGAGCCGTACTCTTTGAGATACAGGCACTGGTGGCAACAGCAGGGCCAGGCTTTGCTAGGAGAACTGCAATAGGTATAGATAACCAGAGACTTAGCATGCTGCTTGCAGTGCTAGAAAAGAGGGCATGGGTAAACCTATCAAACCAGGATGTATATACCAACGTGGTAGGAGGACTTAGACCTGACAGCACATCAGTAGATTTAGCTGTATGCTTAGCCATATTCTCATCGGCAAAGAGCTATGCACCAGATGAGAAGGTTCTTGCCGTAGGTGAGGTTGGACTTACTGGAGAAATTAGAAATGTACCTGGCATTGAAAAGATCGTTTCCGAAGCCCTTAGACTTGGATATACAAAGATTTTGGTGCCTAAAAAATGTGCACTGAAAGTACAAAAACAAGAGGTAATTGGAGTAGGAAATATCTACGAAGCCATAAAAGTATATAGAAAAGAATTATAGAGCCTGAAAATGGCTCTTTTTCCTTGCTTTATAGGGTTCACGTATGATAGAATGGGAGTACGTTTTATTTATTATTTTTTATTGAAAAATGGGAGGACATAATTATGCCAGAAGTAAAGACACCTCGCCTTCCAAACAAGTTTGAAGCATTAGTACCTATTATCGTACTTCTTGCTATCATGATTGCAAACTATGTTTTAGGTTGGGGTCAAGACCCACATATCCCAGTATTAATTGCTTGCGCAGTAGCAATGATTATTGGTAAGATTTGTGGACACAGTTACTCAGACATGCTAGCAGGCGCATTAAACGCTGTTAGCCAATCATTAGAAGCTATCATCATTATCCTATGCGTAGGATGCTTAATCGGTTCATTCGAATGGGCAGGTACAATTCCAGCAGTAGTATACTATGGATTAAAGATTATCTCACCAGGACTATTCTTACCATTAGCATGTATCCTTTGCGCAGCAGTAGGTATTGCAATTGGTTCAGCTTGGACTGTAACAGCTACTCTAGGTATCGCATTCATGGCAATGGGTACTACAATGGGAATTAACCCTGCTCTAGTTGCAGGTATGATCTTATCAGGAGCTTGCTGTGGAGACAAGTTCTCACCTTTATCAGACTCAACAAACCTAGCTGCAGGTTCAGCTCAAACAGGTCTGTTCGACCACGTAAAGGCTATGACTACTACTACATTCCCAAGCCTTGTAATCGCAATCGTAATCTACGCTATTTGCTCAGTTAAGGGAACTGCAGAATATGACCCTCAACTAGCTAACGACTTATCACAAGCTATCGTAGATCACTATGATTTCATGAGCCCAATCCTATTACTTCCAATCTTAGCTATCGTTGCTGTAGCTCTATTTAAGCTACCTGCACTTCCAGGCGTACTACTTGCATCAGCTGTAGGTTGCGTATTCGCAGTAATCTGCCAAGGCGCAAACTTCTCAGACTGTATCACAATGTCACACTATGGATACGAAGCTGAAACTGGAAACGAATTATGCGACAAGCTACTTAACAGAGGTGGTATGGACAGCATGCTATGGACAAACAACCTTGTAATCGTAGCTGTAGGATTCGGTGGAATTCTTCAAACAATCGGTTCAGTAGAATCATTACTTGGAAGCTTAATCAAGAAGGTTAAGACTCCATTCCAACTTATCGTTGTTACTATCCTTACATCAGTATTCTGTATCACAACAATGTGCGACCAATACTTAGGTCTAATCATTCCTGCAGGTATGTACAAGGATAAATTCGACGAAATGGGTCTTGCTAGAAACATGCTATCAAGAACTCTAGAAGATGGTGGTACTCTATGGTCACCACTAGTACCTTGGTCATCATGCGGTGCTTATCACTCGAGCATTCTAGGTGTATCAACATTCCAATACTTACCATTCGTATTCATGAACATCATCAACCCTATCTATGCAATCGTTACTGCAAGCTGGGGCGGAAACATTCTATATGCTGACGGTTCAAAAACTAACTTATTTGGTAAGCTTAAGATGGGTGGCCCAGTAGCTGGAGCTCCTAAGGAAGCACACGAAAAGGCT
>JAKSSK010000026.1 GCA_024403135.1 Clostridia bacterium | reverse complement strand
CCCTTGATGATTTCAACTAGTTTCATTGCTGGAACTGGGTTGAAGAAGTGCATTCCGATTACCTTGTCAGCTCTGCCTGTTGCAGCACCGATTTCAGTAATTGAAAGTGATGAAGTGTTAGTTGCGATAATTGTTTCTGGCTTGCAAAGTTCATCTAATTCTTTGAATAGAGCCTTCTTTGCTTCCATGTCTTCTGTTGCAGCTTCGATTACTAAGTCTGCATCAGCGATAATGCTAATATCTGTTGAACCAGTAATTCTTGCGAAAGCAGCGTCAGCGTCAGCTTGTTCCATTCTGCCCTTAGCTACCATCTTATCGAAGTTCTTCTTTACAGTAGCAAGTCCCTTTTCTACTGATGAATCTCTTCTTGCTCTCATTACTACTTCATAACCGTTTTGAGCTAATACTTGGATAATTCCAGCGCCCATTGTGCCTGTTCCTAAAACACCAATCTTTTTCATGTAAAACCCTCCTATTATTAACCTTCCTAGGTTATATGCTTTAACAAGGTCATTATATCATATAGGCATATAATGACAACCCATAATAATTACTGTTTTCAATTTAATACATGGTTACATATTGTCTTTTATTGCCTGGGATATTAATAGAAAATATGCTAACTGCCCAACGCTATATGCATCCAGTCTGTCCAGGCTAATTACTGCTGAAAACCTTTCCCTATCCTCTTCCTTTTTCTTATTCATCATCTGGCGAAGTGACTCCTCCTCGTAGAACTCAGATGGCGGAAGCAGAATGTCTAAATCGTTTTCCTTTGTCTCTATTAAAGTATAGAAACCATCTTCCTTTACCTCCATGGATTTAGGCAAGCCGTTTATTCCTGCCAGGTGATAAAGTTCTTCATCGTATACCACGTTTGCAAGATTGCCATAAAGGTACTGGCAAATTGCATAGTCCTTTAAATCCAGGTCCCAGGCAGGATCTGAAAGCATGTCCTCAGCTCCCTTTACGAAGTCATCAATGTTATATCCAACTATTGCCATGACAAGTAAAACTGCAGGGGATAGCACTCCCTCTTCACCGCAGAATAGGTCGGTGTTTGTCATTGCAGAGTAGCCGCCTTCAGTTGCAATCTTTCTAAAGGCCGTCTCCTCATTTGCCACTACGAAGTAAAGATGGCTTTTGATCTTTTCCTCTGTATATTTTTCTTTGGCAAAGCTTTCAAGTATCTTAAGGTTCGCGATTGTCTTCTCATCCTCATGGCCTTCTGAAACTGCAACGATGACCACGTCGTTTTGTCTTACCCTTTCAAGGACCCTTTCCATGGCCTTTGCAGATAGGGTTTCATCTACGAATAGGCAGCTTGGAAATCCTCCAGTTTCAGGTAGAGCGCTTATTATATTCCTTACGGTGTTTACGGTCTTTTGCTCTCCTACGATTACAACCATGGAGCACCTTCCACCTATTAAAAGGCCCACCTTATCCAAATTGTCTATTACGTCCTTATCGAAGTTTATGGGCATCTTGACCCATCTGTATTCCTCCTTTTTTCCAGACCAAAGCAAATCTAAAGCTTTATCCGCCTGATCCCTTAGAGGAACTATCTTTGAATAGTCCACCTTTGATTTGTTTAAAGTGACTTTAATATCCATACTGTTTTCCTACCCTTCTGCGCAAGGTCTTTATGGCCCTGGCCTTAATAGTCTTTACCGTGTTTTCATTTATCTTAAAGGCTAAAGCTATCTCCTTTATGCTGTAGCCGTACTGGTAATACAGGCAAATTATCTTCTGGCTTCTTTGGTCAAGCTCATCTATGGCTTCCATCAGAAGATTTTTCCTCGCACCCTCTTCTATTATATCACCACTCCATTGAAAAAAGGCCCCTTTTCTTTCCAAAGAAATGATTAGGCCTTCCCTTTTCTTGCGCTCTTTATGCGCCCTGTATATTGAATGTATAATAACCACAAAACACCAATCGTAAATACTATCGATTGGTGCTAAATCTTCTCCTCTATTTACTATGGCAAGGAGTACTTCTCCTACCACGTCATCCAAATCATTGTCACGTACTCCTAAAATTTTTGCCAAGTTTCTAATTCTTTGGATGTCCTCATTTGATGGATTCCACATAAAACTTGGTGATCTGCTCCATAGCTTTTAGCTGCTTTTTATCGCAGGCTCTCAGGTATTCCTTGATGTTGTCATTCAAAAGTTCTCGCTCAGGATCAGATACCTCTTTAGTACCGTTTAACAGATAGTCGCTAGATACATCCAGTATGCCGCATAGAGCGTTAAAGTTATGTAGAGACATTCCCTTAGTTCCTGCCTCTATATCCACTATAAACTTACTTGAAACGGATAGTTCCTCTGCAAGCTTTTCCCTGGTAAGGCCGAGGTTTTCCCTCTGAGTTCTTATTCTTTTTCCCATTTGAACATAGTCTAGTTTTCTCAAGGCTCTTTCCTCCTTTACAACTATAGGTTACAACAGGTAGAACCAAGTTAGAATAAACCTACAGTTGTAGTAGATAGAACTTTCAGAAGTTTTTTGAAACCTTTTTGGAGAAAATGTGCTCTTTAATAATAAAAAGGAGCTTATTATGAGAAACATTAAACTGCTAAGAATTTTAAACGACTACACTCAAGAACAACTGGCCAATGCCCTGCACGTATCCAGGTCTTGCTACTGTCAGTACGAGCTTGGTACCAGGAATATGGACTATGGGATTCTCCTTTCCCTTGCCAGCCTTTACTCTGTGCCTCAGGAGGTTGTGGCAGGAGTCTTCGAAGATATGGACTTCTTCAATATGTATCTTTCCCTATCGCCTGAAGATGCTAATGTGGTGAAAGAGTACATAAAGAACCTTTACCTAAGAGAAAAAGAAACCCGCTGTTAATAGCGGGTTTTCATGCATTTTCTTTCTAATGTGCTTTCCACAACCGACATCTTGTATTCGTCGCAAAGCACCACTATCTTATCTCCACCTTTAAGAATTGTACTGCCGTTTGGAACCACTTCCCTTCCGTCTCTTTCCACCGATACCACCAGGCTTCCCTTTGGAGCATCAAGCTTAGATAAAGGCGCACCATCCATCTCTGAACCAAAATATATGTCTGCTTCTAGAAGAACCTTTTCTCCCTTAGGGTCCTTCCTTTCTCCTTGCTTTTCCAGGATTCTATCAAGTAGCTGTGAATAGATTGGCTTTCCCTTTAAAAGCTCTGAGGATATGTATGCCATAAGTGCTACCAGGGCTAGGGATAGAAGATTTGAAAAGTCTCCTGTCATTTCCGTAATCAGGATTACCCCTGTTATTGGAGCCTTAACTATTGCAGAGAAGTATCCTACCATTCCTAGGATCACGTAGTTTGAAACGTACATGTCCATTCCTAGGACTGCGCTAAAGATAGCTCCTAAGACTGATCCCATAACAAGAAGCGGCAGGAATATTCCCCCTGGAGCTCCTGAGCCGAAGCTTATCATGGAGAACAGGAACTTTAGCACGAACAGGACGATTAGACCGCTTAAAAGCAGGTTCCTGTTGCAAACGTATTCCACTAGAGCGTGGCCACTTCCTAAAACATTGGGATAGAAGATGGCAAATACCACTACGAAGATCGCAGGTATAGCTGCCTTCATTGCCTTTATCTTTAGGCCATCGTACTTCTTTTGAAAGAAGGCGATACACCAGTTATATATAACTCCTAAAACGCCTAGGGCTACTCCTAAAATTAGCACCGTCCAGTACTCCTTTAGAGGAAGTGTCTCTGGTAGAGGGATGTTGAATACTGGCTTTAAGCCGAATATATATGATGAAACGAAGTCAGATGATACGGTGGCTACCATGGTGGTAAGTAGTACCTCTGTGGAAAAGTTCTTGTGAAGCTCTTCAAGGGCAAATACCACTCCTGCAAGAGGCGCGTTAAATGCTGCAGCAAGTCCTGCACCTGCACCACAGGTCATCATCATCTTTTCCTCGGTCTTCATTCTCTTTAATACTTTGGAAAGACCTTTTCCAATCATTGCTCCAAGCTGTATGCTAGGGCCTTCTCTTCCTAGGGATAGACCTCCCCCTATTACTAGAACGCCGCCAGCGAATTTGCCTACAAGAACCCTTAGCCAAGGAGCCTTGATCTGTCCGCGAAGTTCACCTTTTACCTGAGGTATTCCGCTTCCCGAAATTAGTGGAACCTTCTTTACCAGGTAGTAGCTTACGGTGGCAATGAATATTACTATGAATATTCCAAGGATGGCGTACATGAACTGATTCTTGCTGGCATAGATGTACCAGTCCCTAAGCTGCTGGGCCTTTTCCAGGCTAACTCTAAAAAGGGATACTATGGCCCCAGTTAAGAGGCCGATAATTATCCCTTCTAGTAACAAATAGTATTTATATTTACTTTTTCTCTCTAAACTATCTTTTGTCATCATATTAATTGAAGTATAGGTTAGTAGTTAAAAACTCTGGGTCACAGGTAACGTCTATTCCCATAGCCTTTAGTGCCTGCTCATCCTTGTCGTTTAGGATGGCTGTGCAGTGAGCCTTTGCTCCTTGAAGTTCTCCAAGCTTATCCATTGCAAGCCTTGCCTCTTCATTGGTAAGGGCGGATATTGCAAGGGCAGATAGTACGTCCTCTAGTGTTAGTGATGTCTTTTCCTGCTCTAGCACATCGGTCTTCATTGCCTGAATTGCGCTGAATACTTCTGGTGAAATTAGAAGGGCTTCATCCTTTAGTGAGGCAAGCTTCTTGATAGCGTTTAGGACTACTGCTCCTGCTGCTACCATTCTTCTTGAACTTCTTCCAGTGATAATTCGGCCATCATTTAATTCCATAGCCATTACTACCACGTTTTCGTATCTTGAATTTTCCTGTCTCTTTTCTTCAGCGTATGATCTAGCTACGTTGACGCAGTATCTATCCTCAGGAGTTGCTCCAACTTCCTTCATTAGAAGCTGTACCCTTTCAAGGACTTCTGCAGAGACCTTACCTTTTTTATAGTCGCACTCAGTGATGAATGCTCTTCTGATGATTTCCTGCTTTGAAGCTTCTCTGCAGACTTCATCATCTGTGATTGAAAAGCCTGCTCTATTTACGCCCATATCTGTAGGGCTCTTGTACTCTGCTTCCTGGCCTGTGATCTTTTCGATGATTCTCTTAACAACAGGGAATACCTCCAGGTCTCTGTTATAGTTTACTGCCATCTGGCCATAAGCCTCTAGGTGGAAGTTGTCGATTAGATTTACATCCTTTAGGTCTGCTGTTGCAGCTTCGTATGCGATGTTAACTGGATGCTTTAGAGGTAGGTTCCAGATAGGGAATGTTTCAAACTTCGCGTATCTAGCCTTGTTTCCTCTCTTAGCTTCGTGGTAAAGCTGGGAAAGGCTTGTTGCTAGCTTGCCGCTGCCACCACCTGGGCCTGTTACTACTACTAAAGGCTTGGTTACTTCGATGTATGGATTCTTTCCATAACCTTCGTCGCTAACTATTGTATCTACATCTGTTGGATATCCCTTTGTGAAATAGTGCTTGTATACCTTGATTCCTCTTCTCTCAAGTTTGCTGATGAAAGTTCTTACCGCTGGAGCATCTTCGTATCTAGTTACGATTACGCTGTTTATCTCAAGTTCATACTTTCTGAATGTGTCGATAAGTCTTAGAACCTCAAGGTCGTATGTAATTCCGAAATCTTGTCTAGTCTTGTTGGTGATAATATCCCCTGAATAGATACAGATTATGATTTCAGCTTCATCCTTCATGTTCTGCAAAAGCTTGATCTTTGCGTTTTCATCAAAACCTGGCAGTACCCTTGCCGCATGCTTATCGTGAACTAGCTTTCCGCCAAATTCAAGATAAAGACGCTTTCCGCCGCCTTCGTTGATCCTTTCATGAATGTACTTTGTCTGTTCCTGGATATACTTTTCTGCACTAAATCCAATCTTCTTCATTTCGCTGCCTTTCTATACGCTTAACACTATTGCAAAAGCTATTGTGGTTACTACAAGAGCAACGCATATAACTACTGCTATGATTTTTATTAAAGTTTTGTTCATCATATTAGTTCACCTGGACCTTGAGCAGGTTGTGGGCTTCTCCCAGTCCATTTAGACTGATGTGGTAATCCAGCTCTAGGTCTCCTCCCTTTTCATAAGTTATGGTGTTTGCTACATTGTTTGTAACAAGTTCAAGGGCAAACACTCCGTAGTCGGTGGAGTACTTGTTGGTATATCTTCTACCCTTTTCAAACTCCATCTCTGCGGTTCTTTCCTTGTTTTCCCCGAACCTGGCCATCTTGACCGCTTCACCGGTAATCTTCAGTGTGGTCTTGCAGCCTGGCATACCCACAAGTTCGCTTTCCTCGTATACAAGATAGATGCTTCCATCCTTTTCATAGATCTTCCCGTCGGTTACGAACTCTATAGTATCCTCTTCATCATCTATTTCATTTTTACCTGTTATCTTTAGCGTTATATCTCTCATATCCGTATTCAATAATCCTGTCTAATAGTTCATCAAATCCTAGGCCCTTTTCCTTCCATAGCATTGGGAACATGCTGTGCTTGGTAAAGCCTGGAATTGTATTTATCTCGTTTACGAAAAGCTCTCCTGTCTTTCTATCTAGGAAGAAATCCACCCTTGCAAAGCCTGAGCAGTCAAGAGCTATGTATGTCTTCTTCGCAAGTTCTCTTACCTTTGCCTTTGTTTCTTCAGGGATGTCTGCCGGAATGTTAAGAATGGTCTTAGTGTCCTCTGAATACTTGGAAGTATAGTCGTAGAAATCGCTAGCAATTACTATTTCTCCTACCTCTCCTACTAGAGGTTCATCGTTACCTATTACTGCGGTCTCTATTTCCCTAGCGTCTACTCCCTCTTCAACGATTATTCTGCTATCGTATGTGAAGGCAAGGTCAAGTGCCTCTTTAAGCTCTTTCTCGTCTTTAGCCTTTGAAACTCCTACGCTTGAACCTGCGTTTGCAGGCTTGACAAATACAGGAAATTCTAGCCCCTTAACATCTAAGGTCTTCCTTGTTCCTGCCACGTACTTACAAGTTGGAATGCCGTGCTTTACGAAAAGGTCCTTTGTAAATCCCTTATCCATGTTTATTGCTGAAGATAAAACTCCGCATCCTGCATAAGGAATATCCATCATTTCAAAGATTCCCTGGATCTTGCCGTCTTCTCCATATGTTCCGTGAAGAACAGGAAAGGCAAAGTCTATCATCTCCTTGATCTTTGAAACCTCTAAAGGCTTAGCTTCCTTTTCCCAGGAGCCATCTTCAATGCCTTCTACTGGGCCATCATAGCTTAGCCATCTGCCTTGCTTTGTGATTCCAATCATGACTACTTCGTATTTACTTTTGTCTAGCGCTTTTATTACTGCGGATGCTGATGCTAGAGATACCTCGTGTTCTCCTGAACGTCCGCCATAGAATATTCCTAGTTTAGTCACGTAAGATACTCTCCTTTATTTCAATAAGCTCTTCCTTTGTAAAGTGATATTTAGATTCACAGAATTGGCAAACAAGCTCAGCCTGTCCGTCCTCTTCTATGATTTCATTTAAGTCATCTACTCCAATGGTCATAAGGCCCTTTGCCATGTTCTCCTTGCTACAGCTGCACTCCCACTTGATCTCGTCGTAGTCAAGAGTCTTCAGCCTGTAGTCTTCTGGCATATTTCCAAAGATCTTTTCCTTTAGGCCATCGATAAGTCCCTTGTCGCTTAAAGTCTTATCTTCCATCAGTTCGTCTATTAACGATGTAAGTGGTGGAAGGTCTTTAAGCATATCTTCTAAAGCATCAACTGCCTCTTCCTTAAAGTCTGGAAGCATCTGAATGATCATGCCTCCTGCACACTTAACGGAAAGGTCAGTGTCTATCTTTACGCCTAGGGCTACAGATGAATTCTGCTGCTCTGAGATATAGTAGTAGGCGGTTAAGTCGTCTGCTATTTCTCCAGTAACAAGATCTATCTTTCCAATGTAAGGTTCCTTAAGTCCCAGGTCCTTTATTACCGTAAGCTGACCTATGCCAAGGGATCCTCCAACGTCTAGGTGATGGTCTTCTCTTAAAGGAAGGTCTACATCAGGATTTGCAATGTATCCCTTTACCCTTCCATCGCCATAGGCTGTTGCTAAGATCATCTTTGCTGGCCCTTCTCCCTTGAACTGAACTGTCAGTTTATCCTCTTTGTTCTTTAACAGAAGTCCCATAAGTCCTGCACCTGTTAAAGTACGTCCAAGGCCTGCAGTTGCAAGGGGCGTGGTGTTATGAAGTTTCCTTGCTGTTTCAACTAACTGGGTTGAAATTGTAAGGTAAACTCTGTATGATCCGCTTTCATCTATTCCTTTTAATACTATGTTCATTATTTTCTCCTCAATTAACAATAAATTATACCACAAAAAATGGATATAGAAAAGGCGGAAGTTATCTTCCGCCAAATTTGTCTTCGCCACTTTTTACTACGAATTGTTTTAGTCTGTTTACGTGATCTTTAGCCACCTGTCTTGCCATTTCTTCATCGCCAGTTTTGATGGCCTGAATGATAGCTTCGTGTTCAGCTGGCATATTTTCGTATCTTGTAAAATCATCGTAGTACAGGTATCTAAATCTTGTTGCAAGTTCCTGAATTGTCTCTATCATGCTGACAAGGGTCTTGTTTCCTGTAATGTTTACTATTGTCTTGTGGAACTTTTCATCGCTCTTGATGATTTCATCTGTGCTTCCTGAGTGGATGGCTTTATTGTACTCCTCGTTTGCAGCTTCCATCTCGTCGATCTCTTCTTCAGTGATTCTTCTTGCTGTAAGTGCTGCAGCTAAGGCTTCCATGTCCTCTCTTACTTCAAGCACGTCTAGCATGTCCTTTACTGAAATATCTGAAGCGTAAGCCCCTCTTCTAGGTTCTATTGTTACCAGGCCCTCGATTTCTAATTTACGGATAGCTTCTCTTACTGGTGTTCTGGATACTCCCATTTCGTCGGCAAGTTCCACTTCCATCATTCTAGTTCCTGGAACGATCTCTCCAATCAAAATCTGTCTCTTTAATTCCCCATATACTATTTCTCTAAGTGGTTTATGATTCTGTAAGTCGAAATTTATCATATGTTGCCTCCTATTTAGTAGTCCTCGCCCAGTAGCATTCGTATCCTTTTTCTCTCATCAGATTGCAGCTAGCTAGAGCCTCTTCCTTATTATCATAAATTGCAAAGACGGTAGGTCCAGAGCCAGACATTAGCACTTTCTTTGCACCTACTTCTAACATTTCCTTTATTTCTCTAACTACAGGATAAGCCTCTAGGGTATATTCCTCTAGTACGTTTGCCATGGATGAGAAGATCTTTTCTCTATCCTTTTCCTTTAGACCTTCAATCAGTTTCTCGTTATCTGGCCTTACCTTGATATCACACTTATCTATCCCCTGGTAAACCTCTTTTGTTGAAACTCCAATGGATGGTTTTACCAAAATTAGATAGGCATCAAGTCCCCTTAGTGGGGTAAGGTCTGTTCCTGTTCCTGATGCTAAGGCGCAGGATGATGCTAACCGTCCTTTGTACAAATTGTTTGCCCTAGCTTGGCCCATAAGGGTAAATGGTACATCTGATCCCAGCTCTTCTCCCAGCTTTAAAAGCTCTTCAAGGGATAGGCCAAGATCCCATAAAATATTAAGGCCATGAAGTACCGCTGCTGCGTTTCCGCTACCTCCAGCTAGGCCTGCAGCAACAGGTATTTTCTTCTTAATATCTATCTTGGTTTTTCCATACGGTATTTTGTATGCATAATACTTGATTAATAAAATGGCCGCTTGATAGGCCAGATTGCGTTGGTCTACTGGAAGATACACCAGGTTTGTCTTAAGCTCAATCCCGTGCTCTTCTTTTTCCCAAGGTTCAAACTCTATCTTCACTAGGTCGTAAAGGCTCACCTGCTGCATTACCATCTCCACGTCGTGGTAACCGTTTTCAAGCAGTCCCTTTACGTCTATTGAAAGGTTGATCTTGGCAAAAGACTTAATATATATTTCTTTCATGTTTTCACCATAAAAAAGTGAGCGGACTAGCCGCTCACTTAACGTTGTTACTTCTTCTTGCCTTTTCCTTTTCCTGAAACAATCTTGCTTCCTGCTTCTGAAATTGGTCTTGGCTTTGAAACCTTGTAGTATGTAGCTCTTAAAGCTTCTAGCTCTTCAGCTTCCTGCTTCCTGCGAGCTTCTTCACGTTTCTGTTTCTTTGCGGCATCTTTTGCCTTTTGCTTTTCTTCTCTAGCTATGATTTCTTCAACAGACTTGCCTGTTCTTCTTGCCTCTTCGTAAGGGTTTACTTTAGCTCTCTTCTTTTCCTTTTCATCTTCCTGTTGTTGCTTCTTCATTGATCTTGATGAGAAGAAGAAGATTCCTCCGAACATTACAGCCATCATGATGAAGTTTACTGTGCTAGCTCTCTTTGTATTTTGTGTAGTGAATGAAATCTGGAAGTTTCCGTTTTCATCTACTGACTCCTGATCCTTTGGTGCGAATGTGTCCCCTTGGTCATCCTTTAGAGCCTTGTCTACTGTGAACGTATACTCTGCGTTTTGCTCTACGATGTTACTTGAACTGTTAGTCTTTTCATCGTAAGCAAGAGCTAGAATTACGTGCTCTTTTTTATCGTAAAGTACCTTGATAGGTATTCTCTTTCCATCTTTATCTTCGATTTTAAATAGGGCCTTTTGTCCCTTTAGAGTCTTTTCGAATGAAACGTCCTGGTCGAAGTACATCTTTACGCAAAGGTTATCTATTGATGTTTCCTTTTGACCGTTTACTGGTGTGGTCTCGTTTACGCTGAATGTGCCTGCAAAGCAAGCTACGCTACTCATCACCATTATTAAAGTTGAAAGAACCGCAATTAGGCCTATTCTTTTCATTTGTTTTCCTCCCGAAGTTTTTTGAAAAAGTCTTGTATTATCTTTCGGCATTCATCTTCCATGATGCCTGATTGTATTTCAACAAAGTGATTTAATCTATTGTCCTGAACAACGTTGAATACGGAACCGCATGCGCCAGCTTTTTCATCCATAGTTCCGATGTAAAGCCTGGCTATTCTTGACCAGACTAATGCTCCTGCGCACATGGTGCAGGGCTCTACTGTAACATACATGTTGCAGCCTTCCAGTCTCCAGCCTCCCAGCTCTTTCGCGGCCTGCCTGATTGCTATCATCTCGGCGTGGGCTGTAGGGTCCTTTAGCGTCTGTGTCATGTTATGTCCTCGGCCTAGGATTTTTCCATCCTTTTCAATTATTGCTCCAATTGGAACTTCGCCGATTTCTTCCGCTTTTTTAGCCTCTTTCAAGGCTTCTTTCATATAGTTATTCATATACCATTAAATCATAACATAGATTTTGGTTGACTTCAATATTAATATTTATGTAATATTAGGTTATGGTATTAGATGGAATAATAATTTTAATATTGCTCATCGCTATGATCGTAGGGTATAGGGCGGGGCTTGCAAAGGTGGTTTCCCACCTGGGAAGCTGGCTGATTTCACTGGTGCTTGCTCTAGCTTTTTCTGGGCCGCTAAAGTTTTATCTTGTTAATAAGACAGAAATTGACGATGACTTTCGCATAAAGTTCGTGCAAGCTTTAAGCGATAATTCCCAGGAAAACGTTCCTAGCCTTATCCAGGATCAACTAACTCAGGCCAAGGTTGCTACCGCTACTCAGCTTACCCAGATAGCCATGTCTATCTTTGCATTTTTAATAATCTTCGTAGGGGTAAAACTAATAGCCACAGCCTTCAAGTATTTGTTCTCTAAGAAGCACGCTAAAGGCATAATAGGCTTTACGGATGGAATCCTTGGAATGGCCCTAGGCCTAGTGACTGGTGCAATCATAGTCATAGCCCTAATGGCCTTTGTAGTTCCATTTGCTATGGGTACTTACGAAGGATTCACCAATTTCTTTGATTCCATAAGTGAGGGATCGGTGCTGATGAAGTACTTCTATGACTACAATTTAATCTTGTTAATAATAAAAGCTCTCAATTAGAGAGCTTTTTTAATATATGTATGCGTCCCTAGGAGATCCATCCTCTACGTAGATTACTCCGCAGTAGGTGAAGCCTAGCTTTTCTAAGACGCTTCTCATTGTTACATTGTCGTGGTGGGTGTCAATTCTAATGGTTCCTTCCTTGGTTAGGCAGTAGTCCTTAACTTCCTTCATGACTCCCTTTACCTTTTCTCTTTTCCCTATTCTATGAACAGTTCCATAAGGATTATCCTTTAGCCACTTTCCTTCAATATATGTATATGTAGGATCTTCTCCAAGGATATATGTGAAGGCTGCTACGATTTCTCCATCTCGTTCAACCACGTAGAAGTTTCCCTTCTCTATGTCATCAATAATCATTTCCCTCTTTGGATATCCGTTTATCCACTGATTAAAGTTTCCCTCATTTCTCATGTGGGCCCTTCCTTCATCGAAGATATCCATAGCTATATCTAAATCTTCTAGTCTTCCTTTTCTAATCATTTTCTTCACCGTTGCAAGGTTTTTACGCCTGTTTTATTTTTTCATATGGTATTTGCAAAACACACCGCAAAACTCTGCGACGCATATATAAATGTGGCCCCGTGCATTGCGCGGAGCCTTCTTTGGTATCCCCGGAGGGAATCGAACCCTCAATTACGCTTTAGGAGAGCGTTGGTATATCCATTTACCTACGGAGACATACTACTTTAATATATTAACACTTTTTGTTTTTTATTACAAACATATACTTTAGTAGTTGTGTTTTCAATATGTCAGGTTTATAATTCAAGTAAATTTAAATGGAGGTATGCCATGTATAAAGTAAGCGGTTTAGCCGATGAATACCAAAAGAAATTAATAACACCTGAAGAAGCGGCAATGCAGGTAAAAGACGGAGACCGTCTTCACTTCGGTTTGGGATGTGGCTGTATCTACGATATAGACAAGGCAATAGCAAAGCGTTGCAAGGCTGGAGAGCTAAAGGACATAAGTGTTTTCAGTGCAATTTCCATGCGTCCATTTGCAACATACCTTGAAACCACTTCCAATGAGCAAGTAAGATTTGCATCAGCCCACTTCAGTGGCAACGATAGAAAGATGAACCAGGATGGACGTTGTTGGTTCATGCCTATGATGTTCTCAGAACTTCCACTTTACTGGACACACAACGGCTGTGAGATTGACGTTGCATTCTTCCAGGTTGCACCTATGGATTCCCACGGAAACTTCAACGTAGGACCTCAGGTTGCAGATATTTGGGGAGTAATTAAATCTGCAAAGAAGATCATCGTAGAAGTAAACGAAAACATGCCTATCGCTCAAGGTCACCAGACACAGATCAACCTTTACGGTGTTGACTTCGTAGTTGAAGGATCAAATCCTCCAATGCCAGAGATCGCATCCAAGGCACCAAGCGATATAGACAAAAAGATCGCAGCTCACGTTGTAGATAAGATTGCATCCCACTCCACACTTCAGCTAGGTATAGGTTCACTTCCTGGTTGTATCGGCAAGATGCTTGCAGATTCAGATATAAGAAATATTAACGCCCACACAGAGATGCTTGTAGATGCTTACGCAGACCTATTCGAAGCAGGTAAGCTTACAGGTAACAAACCTGTAGATAAAGGTAAAGCTCTATACACATTTGCTGGCGGAACACAGAGACTATATGACTTCATAGATAACAACCCTATCTGCTGCGTAGCTCCAGTAGACTACGTAAACAGCGTGGATGTTATCAAGCAAATACCAAACTTCATCTCAGTTAACTCATGCGTAGCCGTAGACCTTTATGGACAGGTTTGCTCAGAGTCAGCAGGTAGAAGACAGATTTCAGGAACAGGCGGTCAGCTTGACTTCGTAATGGGAGCATACCAGTCCTACGGTGGACACAGCTTCCTGTGCACACCTTCAACTAGATCACTTCCAAACGGAGAGATGGAATCACTTATCATGCCACTGCTTCCTGCAGGTTCAATAGTTACCACTCCTAGAACTGCTACAAACTACATCGTTACAGAGTACGGTGCAGCAGATCTAAAGGGTAAGACTACATGGGAAAGAGCAGAGCTACTGATCAACATAGCTCATCCTAAGTTCCGTGATGACCTGATCAAGATGGCTGAATTAAACGGTATTTGGAGTACAACAAGTAAACAAGCTTATTGGTAGGACCAGAAAATCTGGTCCTTTTTTATTTTTTGCGTTTAAGCTATTGACAAAGGGGTAAGTGTAAACTACTATATGTAGTACACAGGAAAGAAAGGAGATACAATATGAACACAATCATCACTGGAAACGCAGATGCAAAGGAAGCTGCTTTATACGTAGATTATATTGAAAACAAGTACAACAGAAAGTTAAAATCACTAGATGTAAAGATCGACGGTGAATACGTTGATTTAGACTATAAATTCCAAGCTGAACCTTTTGAAAGAATTAGAAGAATCACAGGCTACCTAGTAGGCACTATGGACAAGTGGAACGATGGTAAGACTGCTGAAGAAAGAGATAGAGTAAAACACTCAATCGATACAGGTTTAGAAGTTTTATAAAAAACAAAAGAAAAGTAAAATAAATAAATAAATATAGCCCCGTGCGTGTGCACGGGGCTTTTCCTTTAACCTATTCCTCCCTGAGTTAGGGATCCAACTATAAGTACTACTATTACAAGTCCGCAGAATACATATCTACCAATAGGATAGATCTTTTCTCCAAGGTGCCTTGCTGTACCTAAGTTTATTTCCTTTATTACATCTTCCTTCTTTAATACCCAGAATGTCATGATTGCTGCAAGAAGTGCTCCGATAGGGCAAACGTAGATGCTGCATATATCCATCCATCCTGATACGATGCCTTCGATTAATACTGCGATTGCAGTACCAACAACTCCTACTGCTAAAACTGCAGGTCCTCTCTTTAAGTTAAGCTTTGACTGAACAGCTTCGATAGGTGCTTCGAACAGGTTGATCAGTGAAGATATTCCTGCGAAGAATACTGCAACGAAAAATATTATCATTACGATGCTTCCGCCTGGCATGCTTTGGAAAACCATAGGAAGTGAAATGAACAGTAATCCTGGGCCTGACATTGAAGCGATGTCCACTGCTCCAATTCCAACTGTGTACATTGCAGGAATGATTGCAAGAGCTGCGATGAAGGCAGCTAGTGTATCGAACAGTGCAACGTTTGCTGCGCAGTATGTAATGTCCGCATCCTTCTTTAGATATGAACCGTATACTACTGTTCCTGATCCTGCTAGGGATAAGCTGAAGAATGCTTGTCCTAAAGCGTACTTCCACATTCCCATGTCCTTTAGAACGCCCCAGTCGGATGAAGTAAACATGTACCTATATCCTTCTGCTGCTCCAGTTTGGTTACCTACATATATTGCTACGCCTAGGAATAAAAGGAAGAATAAAGGCATTACTACCTTGTTTACCTTTTCTATACCACCTGCTATTCCAAATACAACTATTGCAAATGTTATTACCAGTGCAACTATGTGCCATCCCACTACTGCGTGGCCTGTAGCCATAGTTCCAAAGTATGCTCCAAATGCATCTCCACCTTCCAGTGAAAGGATAGAGCCGTTAAATGAGCCTACCATGTACTTGATTATCCATCCAACTACTACTGAGTATCCTATTGCAAGTGCAAAGGATCCAAGTACAGGAATAAGTGATAGGCCTCCGCCAATGGCCTTTTTGCCATTTAATCTTTCTGTTGCAATTTCGAAAGCTCCTAGCGGCCCTTGGCCTGTATGTCTACCAAGTGTCATTTCGCCTACTACTCCAGAGAAGCCAATTACCAGTACGCAAATTAGATATGCTACTAGGAACGGTGCTCCAAATTCAGCAACTCTTCTTGGGAAAAGCCAGATGTTTCCCATTCCTACTGCTGAACCTATGCAGGCAATGATAAAGCCCCATTTGCTCACAAAGTTGTCTCTCTTCTTTTCTGCCATTTTTACCTCCAATTCTTGTTGGTATTAAAAAAGTCTTACCCAATAGGATAAGACGTTAATCTCATTTAGCCACCTAAAGTGTATCACATACCAACATATGCTCCCATCATAACGGTTAGG
>JAKSSK010000025.1 GCA_024403135.1 Clostridia bacterium | reverse complement strand
AAGCATTAAATGACGAGCCAGTTGCAACAATTGGTAGCGTGCCTTACCCTACATTACAGGATGCAGTAGATGCTGCAAAGACAAATGATGTAATAACTTTAAATGGTACATGTTCAGAAAACGTTAAGGTAACAGAAGCAAAGACATTTACTATCCAAGGCACATTTAATGGAACAGTTTCTGTAGATACTGGACTTAAGCTTACTCAAAATGACAATGTATATACCGTAACTTCAGATAATGAAGATAAGGAAAAGACATATGAAAAGATTAAAGCTGCTTTAGTTAAAGCCGCTAAGGTAATCAGTATCTTTTTAGATAAGCAAATAGCATTTGTAAAAGCAATAAAGGCAACTGCAGGATTTAGCATCATAAGGAGTATCCTGGGATACTTTATGGGTCGCTAATCACATATTTTAAATACTAGAGCAACCTGTAAAAAGCAGGTTGCTTTTTTATTGGACCACCCCCTGGATTTATGGTATACTGTAACGGTAAAGGAGATTTAGATATGGTTGAGAACTATAAATACGTGAGAATACAGGGCAGAGACCTTGCAATTAATACCCTTACTGGAAGAGGCTTCTTCAGCATCTGCATGGACCTAGTTAGAAACAAGGTCATGGATAAAGAGGACGAAGACCTTTACATGGTAATAGATGAATGGTTTGCAGAAAACCTTCCTTGGCCAGAGCCATGCAAGAGACAGGAAAGCGTAATCTGCTACTTCAAGACAGAGAATGAAAACGAAATGCTAAAGTGGGTAAAGCCAGTTCTATGGCTACTGGACAGATACGAAATTCCGTACTACCTGGTATACACAAATACCCCTGGCGAAATCATATATGAGGATCAGTTCCAGATAGTTGCAAGGGCCGACGATATAGTCATCAGGCCTATGCAGAAAACATGGTCAGAAGGCAAGTAACCGCAGTTAAAAAACTGCGGTTTTTAATTGATTTATTCACAGAAAAAAGGTAAAATTATATATTGGATAATAATTAAAATGGGTGAAGTATAGAGTGAAGATATTTAGACAAAAATCACAAATATATACACTTACAAATGAAGGCATAGATATGGGTATTATTGCCTTTGAAAACGACCTGACCAAGAAGAAGCTGAACAGGAAAAAAGCCCTGTCAATCAACTTCTCATTCCAGGAAGTTCTGCTAAAATACCAGGACATATTTAGCCAAGATACCCAGTGGTTCTACGTGATTAGACGTAGACATGGAAGACTTGTAACCGAGATACACGTGGTAGGCGATAGAGTCAACGTCATAGAGCAAGATAGGGGAAATGACTTCGATATCATGGCCCACGTTGGAATAAACCTGGCCGACAGCAATAAGTTTAGGTACCACAAGGGTGAAAACATAGTCACCATTCACATGGTAAACTACCTAAAGCAGGTAACCATCAAGATGGTAATAGCCCTGGTGCTGGGACTTGCCTTTGGCATAGGCCTTACCTACCTTGACCCATCGGTGGCAAGTGGCATTGTTGAGGTGGTAGGAAAGGTCACCGAGCTACTGGAAAAGTTGCTAGACGCAATATCCGTTCCCGCAGCCTGCTTTGCCATCATCTTTGCAATATGCATGATGGGAGATAAGAAGACCGCCTACGACGTGGGTGGAAGCCTAATAGCAAGGATCATAGTGTACTCCCTAGTCACAACTGCAATTACCCTTTTTGTAGCAGCAGTAGTGCTAGGCTGGACCAAGAGCGCAGGAGATGCAGGAGACCTTTCAGTGGTAATAAACGCACTGACGGATATGGTTCCAAGCAACCTGTTTACCCCATTTGCTAGATCAAAGGCACTTCAGGTAGTATTCATGGGAATAGTCATAGGACTAGGCCTATTGGTAGCTGGAGATAAAGGTAACACCGTTGCCAAGGTACTCCACGAATTCAACCTGGCATTAGACCTTTGCTTTGACTGGATAATGAAGATATTTCCACTTTTCGTATTCCTGTCAGTTTCAAAGTTCTCCTTCGAAGACGAGTACAAGAAGGTGCTAAATGCAGGAACCCTTTGGATGATAGTTGTCTTCCTGTTATCCGCTGCAATATTAAAGCTATTATCCATGCTAATACTTAAAAAGCATGGCTTCGATATTAAAACATTTTTACACAACATAAGACTAGCATTTATCATCGCTTTATCCACAGCCTCAGTTTCAGCTGCAGGAGGCGAGATAAACAGGATTTGCTCAGATGTATACCACGTAGATAAGAAACTGGCAGACCTATCGGAGAAGGTGTGCGAGACAGCCTTCATGCCAATGCTAGCCTGCCTAGCCAGCGCACTAACAGCATTCTATGCCAGCGAAAGCGGCGTAGAGATGTCCCTGATCTGGTTCCTTACAATGCTGATCATTATACCGGTTATGACAATGGCATGTCCACCAGCTCCAGGAAGCGGAGTTGGAATAATTGTTGCCCTGTTTGCATCGGCTGGAATAGGGCAAGGATATATAGCGGTAGCAATGCTACTTGAACTAATCTTCGAGTACATAGGTACAGCGCTTAATGCAGCCACAACAATAGCTCTTACCATTACCGTAGGAGAAAAGAAAGGACTTATTGGAGAAAATCATGTCCACTAGATATGTGTTATCAAATGAGAATATAGATATAATATCCGGGCAGTTCGTAAGCTATATGGCAGACAACAAGGTGCCACAAAGAGAGGCCATGGAGCTAAGACTCAGCCTTGAAGAGGTACTCTTAGAGTTCCAAGGTGAATTCGGAAAAGATGCCAACGTAGTAGTAGAGCAGCGAACCCTGTTTGGAAAGAGAGTGCTAAAGGTTCAGCTAATGGGCCACGAATTCGATCCATTCGTAAGCCAGGCTGACTCAGAGAAGGCCATACTCCATCACATATATGACCAGATGGATAGAGCCCCTCACTACTCATACTCCGGCGGAGTAAACAAGGTGCAGTTCACACTGCCAAGCAAGGAAGATAACCACATGGCCAAGGTAATCCTTGCCCTGGTTTTAGGAGTGGGATTTGGCGTCATGTTCAACTTCCTGTTCCCAGAAGCAAACCAGGTCATGGTAGATTACCTAGTTGACCCAGTGTGCCAGGTGTTCATAGGAATGCTTAGCGCCCTGGCAGGCCCAATGATCTTCATATTCGTAATGCTGGGAATATACAACATTGGAGATATTAACACATTCTCCAAGGTGGGAAAGCCAATGCTGGGAAGGATAGTCCTTTACACCGCATCCATTGCAGCGCTTTCAGGAATAGCCCTAGCACCGTTTATAGACTTTACATGGGACACCAGTGAAGAGGCAGAGGTAATGGATGTAATCAACTCCGTCATAGCAATGATACCTACCAACTTCTTTACACCATTCTCCCATGGAGACATACTTCAGATAATTATCATTGCAGTAATCCTAGGAATCTGCTTCATAGTCCTAGGAGAAAATGCAAAGACAATAGTAAGGTTCTTTGATGGACTGAACAAGGCCATTGCCATCATAGTAGAGCAGATGAACAAGTTTATGCCGATCTTCATATTCTTCGGCGTAGCTAATCTGATCATGACTGGCAAGTACCAGCAGCTATCCAACATCCATCTTCTAGTCATATTCATGGTAGTAACCTACCTGATGTGCTGGGTAGTGCTAGCCATGGCAGCATGGATAGGAGCAAAGGTAGATCCAGTTAGCTTTATCAAGGTATGCAAGAAGCCATACATGGCAGGTGCAAAGGGCGAAGGAGATAGAGAAATATATGCAGCCTTAAAAGAGCTAAAGGTAAGCCAAAAGCTTTCAGACTTCTTAGTTCCACTTTCAAAGGTACTGTACAAGCCAGCCTTTGCAGCAGAACTAATAGCCTTTGCCGCATACCTTACAGTAGCCTGCGGATACAGACTTACACCTGTATGGCTAATAGTGGGAGCAACAATGTGCGTAGTAATTTCCATCGCAATTCCACCAATTCCAGGAGGCGATTTGGTGTGCTACGTAATATTCCTGACACAACTTACCCTGCCACCAGAGATGATCATATTGCCAGCAATACTTACATCCCTGACAGCATACATAGAGGCAGGACAATCAGCAATTGCGCATATATCCATGGCAACAGTAGTTGCTAGAAGAACTAACATGATGGTCAAGGACCAAGAAGGAGAAAAAAATGAACATTAGAAAAGAAACAGAAGAAAAGGCTTTGGTAATCTACGTTGAAGGAAGACTAGACACCACTACAGCACCTAAGCTAGATGAAGAAATCGCCTCTGCACTTAATGGGGCAGAAAACCTAGTATTAGATCTACAAGGCTTAGAGTACATTTCATCAGCAGGACTTCGTGTTATCCTAGCAACAGAAAAGAAGATGGCAAAGCAAGGTAAGTTTGTAGTTAGAAATGCCAACGAAACAATTATGGAAGTATTTGAAATCACTGGATTTGCAGACATATTAAACATTGAGAAATAAGATGAGTACAAATAGCAAGATTAAATCTCTACTGTTCAAGGTCTTAGCAGTTCTTGTGCTTGTAGGTGTGGGCCTTTACGCAGGCATTAACTACACCATCGAGAACGTTTTAGAAAGCCAAGAAGAAGCCCTTATGACAGATAGACTTTCATCGGACATCCAGTACCTTCAGGACATCATCGGAGATGGAGACTGGTTCATCGATGAAGAGGGATATCTGTGTAGAGGTGACGTTAGACTGGGAAATGGAACGGATAAAACAGCAAACATTGCTCCATTCCTAGAACTGGAAGGTAAGACACAGACATTCTCGTATGTATGCAAGCTTACAGAGGATAAAGACCTTAAATGGGTAGGAGATAAGAAAACTGGATACCAACAAGGCCCATATATCCGTATTGCAGGAAGCACAAAGGATGCTGATGGCAATTCAATAGTGGGAACATACATGGATAAAAAGGTAACAGATATTCTGGATAGAGAAGGCCACTACGAAGGTGCAGCCAACGTTTCAGGAAGACCGATCTTTTGCGTATACCAAAACCTTCTTAACAAGGATGGCAAGGTGGTAGGATGCGTAGCAGTAGGTAGAAGCGTAGAAGAGCTTTCAGAGGAAGCTGGAAGATATGAAGGGTACATCGACTGGGCCCTGCTTTTCCTAATCCTTTTAGCATCGGTAGCAGTGCTTCTGTACTTCAAGAGAACATCGGATACCATAGTAAATATCAAGAAATACCTGGATAGAATAGGTAAGGGAGACTTCCCAGAAGAACCACTTAAGGGAAAGAGAAACGACGAGCTTGGCCTTGTAATTAACTCCATCAATGTCATGAAGAAATCCTTGATGGAAAAGGAGAGAATGGGCTCAGAGCTAAATGTAGCTACAAACATTCAGGCAGGCATGCTTCCAAGCAGCTTCCCTGCATTCCCAGAAAGAGAGGACTTCGACGTATATGCAACCATGAATCCTGCAAAGGAAGTAGGAGGAGACTTCTACGACTTCTTCATGGTGGATGAAGACCATCTAGCAATAGTAATCGGCGATGTTTCAGGCAAGGGAGTTCCTGCAGCGCTGTTCATGGTAATTGCAAAGACACTTATCAAGAACTACGCAATGATGGGACTTGAACCTAGCGAGATATTTGAGACTGTAAACAACGCCCTTTGCGAAGGCAACGAACAGGACATATTCGTCACTGCGTGGATGGCAGTGGTTGACCTTAAGACAGGCCAGGTTAAATACGTAAATGCAGGCCATAATCCGCCGCTGATCAAGCTGGGAGATAGCTTTAGCTATATTGAGCAAAAGCCAGGCCTAGTTTTAGCTGCATTTGAGAACTTCAAGTACAAACAAGGCCAGTTTACCATTCAGCCAGGAGACAGAATCTACCTGTACACAGACGGCGTAACAGAGGCTACAGATAAGGGCGGAAACCTTTACGGCGAAGATAGACTGATAGAGTTCATCAACTCCCGTGCTGATGCACCAATAGAAAGGGTGCTTCACGGAATTAGAAGGGACATAGACGACTTCGTTGGAGAGGCAGAGCAGTTTGACGACATCACCATGCTTTTATTCGACCTTACAAAAAAGACCAAGGGTAAGAGACTTGAACTTGATGCCACACTGGATAGCATGGGCAGAGTTATGGACTTCATAGACACCGAGCTAGATAGACTTGGAGCAAATATGAAGGCCAAGGCTCAGATAGACATTGCAGTAGACGAGCTGTACAGCAACATGGCTAGATACGCCTACGGCGATCAGGTGGGAAAAGTCATCATCTCCATGTCATCAGAAGGAAAGAACGTTAGAATAAAGTTCATCAACTCGGGTGAGCCTTTCAATCCACTGGAGAAGGAAGACCCAGACGTTAGCCTTGGTTTAGAGGATAGAGATATAGGCGGGCTTGGAATCTTCATCTCAAAGAATATCATGGACAAGATGGAGTACGAATACCTAGACGGATACAACGTAATTACAGTAGAAAAGAATATTGAATAGGGAGACAGATATGTTTAGACCAATAAGAAAGAAGAAAAATGCACTTACAGATGAAGAGGCAAAGAAACTGCTTCACAAGGAGCGCAGAGGCGTTCTAGCCGTATACGGCAAGGAAGGATATCCTTATGCAGTTCCAGTAAACTACTTCTACGATGAAGAAAATGAGAAGATATATTTCCATGGTGCTAAGGCAGGCCACAAGGTTGAAGCTTTAAAGGAAAACGACAAGGTTTGCTTCACCGTATTGGGAAATGAAGAGATAAGAGAAGAGGAGTGGGCACCTTTCATGCAGAGCACCATCATCTTCGGAAGATGCCGTCTTTTAGACGATCAGGATGAGGCCATCAAGAGAGTGGCTCAGTTTGCCATGAAATACTATCCTTCAAAGGAACTGGTGGATAAAGAAGTTTCAGAGGACGGAAGAGCTGTCCAGATGTTCGAAATTTCCATCGAGCACATGAGCGGAAAACAGGTCAAGGAAATCTAATGAAGATAATAGATATACTTAACAAAAGAGAAAAGACCCTTTCCTTTGAGGTGTTTCCACCAAAGAAGGAATCAGCCTTCGATGGGGTAAGAAAGGCCACAGAGGAGATAGCTTCCCTAAAGCCAGCCTTCATGTCCGTAACCTATGGAGCAGGTGGGGGAATAAGCCAGTACACCATAGATATTGCAAAGAATATTAACGAGAAGTATGACGTACCTATGCTTGCTCATCTTACCTGCGTAGCTTCAAGCAGAAAGACCGTTGCAGAAAAGATTGAGGCAATGAAGGAAGCTGGCATAGAAAACGTGATGGCCCTTAGAGGAGATAAAACCCCGGATATGACTGGCCCTATGGAATACCAACACGCCTATGAACTGGTAAGGCAGCTAAAGGAAGCAGGGAACTTTTGCATAGGAGGAGCATGCTATCCTGAGGTACATCCAGAAAGCAGCTCAAAAGAGGAAGACCTAAGGCACCTAAAGGAAAAGGTGGACGCTGGATGCGACTTTCTAACCACCCAGATGTTCTTTGAAAATGACCTGCTGTACTCCTTCCTTGAAGACGCTTTAAAGGTAGGGATTAATGTACCGATTTTACCAGGCATCATGCCTATCACAAACATCAAGCAGGTGAAAAGGGCAATAGATTTATCTAGCTCATATTTGCCAAAGGAGTTTAAGGATAGGGTGCTTAAATATGAGTACGATCCCGCCTCACTAAAGGAAGCTGGAATAGAGTATGCTTTAAAGCAGATAGAAGATATATATATGAATGGAATAAGTAACGTCCACCTTTACTCCATGAACAAGACGGACGTAGCGGAAAAGATATGGAAGAGATTGTATTAGTAAAGAAATATACGGATAAAGATATTGGACCTATCAACGTGAAAGAGGTCCTAAGATATATGGGACAACCTGAAGAGGAAGGCCTAGACATTGAAGAGATGGTAAAGGAAGTTGCAAAGGCAAAGCTAGGCTACAGGGTTGCCTTCTTTAGAACAGAAGGAACTATCTTTGCAGATGAATCAAGGAACCTGGCAAAGGTAATGGCAGGATGCCACAGCACCTACCTTATGGCTGCAACCCTTGGAGTTGAAATGGATAGACTTATCGCTAAGTACTCCAAGGTTAGCCCTACAAAGGCCCTAATCCTTGATGCCATTGGAACGGAAAGAGTAGAGGCCCTATGCGATAGGTTCTGCCTAGATATGAACAGCAATGAAATTTCAAGGGGTAACTCCCTTACAAAGAGATATTCTCCAGGCTACGGTGACTTTAAACTGGAAAACCAGGCTGAAATCTTTAAGCTTTTAGACTGCCCTAAGAGGATTGGCCTAACCCTTACAGACAGCCTGCTTATGAGCCCAACAAAGTCTGTAACAGCAGTTATGGGCGTATTAAAGTCTGGAGATAAGAAGCCTGCCCTAAAGCAGTGCCTTCACAAGTGCACTCAGTGCGACAACCTTGAGTGCGAGTTTAGAGGAAGATAGATGAAAGTTTTAGATTATCTAAAGGAAAACATAATATACCTTGACGGCGGCATGGGAACCCTGCTTCAAAGACAGGGCCTTAAGCCAGGAGAGTATCCAGAAAAGTGGAACATATCCCACCCCGATGTGGTAACAAATGTCCACAAGGAATACTTCGATGCAGGCTCTAACGTTGTGGTTACAAACACCTTTGGAGCAAACTGCCTAAAGTTTAGCCATGAGGAGCTTGAAGATATCGTTAAGGCTGCAGTTACTAACGCTAAGAAGGCGGCTAGCCTTTCAGAAGGACAGCAGGAAAAGTTTGTGGCCATGGATATAGGCCCATGCGGAAAGCTATTAAAGCCATACGGCGACTTTGAGTTCGAAAGTGCAGTAAGCCTGTTTAAAGAGTTAGCAAGCCTAGGAGATAAGTACGGCGCAGATTTAATCTTCATCGAAACCATGAGTGACTCCCTGGAGACAAAGGCAGCTCTACTAGGAGCAAAGGAGGCTACTGGACTTCCAGTATTCGTTTCAAACGCCTACGATGAATCATCCAAGCTTATGACTGGTGCTAGCCCTAGCGCTATGGTTGCTATGCTAGAAGCCATGGGTGCAGATGCCATAGGTGTAAACTGCTCCTTTGGACCAGACCAGCTGATGGACGTTATTGATGAGTACTTAAAGTACGCATCTATTCCTGTAATCTTTAAGCCTAACGCAGGTCTTCCAAGCGCAGTGGACGGTTCATACGACCTTTCCCCTGAAGACTTCGGTAAGGATATACAAAAGGCTATAGAGGCTGGAGTAAGGGTTGTAGGAGGATGCTGCGGCACAGATCCTAGATATATTAGGGCAATTCCAAAGAATTTAGAGCCTAAAAAGATAGAAGAGAAAAACTTTAGCCTGGTAAGCTCATACACCCACGCTGTATCCTTTGGTGAAGAGCCCATTCTAATAGGGGAGAGAATTAACCCTACAGGAAAGAAAAAGTTTAAGGAAGCCCTTCGCTCAGGAGACATAGAATACATCCTGAGAGAGGGAATTAAGCAGCAGGAAAAGGGCGTACACGTACTAGATGTAAACGTAGGCCTTCCTGAGATAGATGAAGTATCCATGCTTAAGAAGGTGGTATATGAGCTTCAGGCAGTAACTGACCTTCCACTTCAGATAGACACCATGGATGAAGAGGCTATGGAAGCTGCTCTAAGAGAGTATAACGGAAAGGCAATGGTAAACTCTGTAAGCGGAAAACAGGAGTCCATGGACAAGGTATTTCCACTTGTTAAAAAGTATGGCGGCCTAGTGGTATGTCTAACTTTAGATGATGATGGAATACCAAAGACTGCTGAAGAAAGGGTAAAGATTGCAGAAAAGATCATAGCTGAAGCTAAAAAGTATGGCATTAAGAAGAAGGATCTAATCTTCGATACCTTAACAATGGCTGTAAGCGCAGATGAAAAGGCTGCTAATGTAACACTAGAGGCTTTAGAAAGGATTAGAAATGATCTAGGATCTAGCACATCCCTAGGAGTTTCCAACGTATCCTTTGGCCTTCCAAACAGGGATAGGATAAATGCAAGCTTCTTTGCAATGGCACTAGAAAGAGGCCTTTCTGCTGCAATAATGAATCCTAACTCTATCGACATGATGAACACCTACTATTCCTTTAAGGCGTTAAAGGGCATGGACCCTGCCTTTGAAGAGTACATCCAAAAGGTTACCGGCATAACGGAAGAGGTAGTAAATACAAATATGGATCTAAAGGAAGCTGTAATTAAGGGACTAAAGAAGGAAGCCGCCATTAAGGCTAAGGAGCTTCTTGAAACCATGGCACCTTTAGACATAATAAACAATGAGATAATTCCAGCTTTAGATGTGGTTGGAAAGGGTTTTGAGGAAAAGAAGATGTTCCTTCCTCAGCTAATGATGGCAGCAGAAGCCAGCCAGGAGGCCTTTGGCGTAATAAAGGAAAAGGTTCCTGCAGCAGAAGAGACTGGACCTGAGATTGTGGTTGCAACCGTAAAGGGCGACATCCACGATATTGGAAAGAACATTGTAAAGTTAATACTGGAAAACTACGGCTTTAAGGTAATAGACCTAGGTAAGGACGTAGCACCAGATGTAATTGCAGAAAAGGTAGTAAGTGAGAAAGCCCCTCTAGTAGGACTTAGCGCTTTAATGACTACCACGGTTCCTGCCATGGAAGAAACGGTAAAGCTACTTAGAGAAAAGGCACCTTGGTGCAAGATAGTGGTAGGTGGAGCTGTTTTAAACGAGGAATATGCTAACATGATCGGAGCAGACTACTACGGCAAGGACGCAATGGCAACAGTAAGATATGCAAAAAAAATCTCCCAGTAGGGAGATTTTTTTTATAGCACTTTTTCTAGGAAAGTCTTGGTCCTTTCCATCTTTGGATGATTGAAGATTTCATCAGGAGTTCCTTCCTCCACGATCATTCCTTCAGCCATGAATATTACCTTGTCTGCAACTTCTCTTGCAAAGCCCATCTCGTGGGTTACCACGATCATGGACATGCCTTCCTTTGCTAAGTTATTCATAACATCCAGTACTTCGCCTACCATCTCTGGGTCAAGGGCGGAAGTAGGTTCATCGAAGAGGATGATTTCTGGGTCCATGGCTAGAGCTCTTGCAATTGCAATTCTCTGCTTTTGACCGCCAGATAGACTTCTTGGAAAGTCGTCCTTTTTATCTTCCAATCCTACAAGCTTTAAAAGCTCTATGGCTTTTGCTTCAGCTTCTTCTTTTTCTATGCCCTTTACTTTTATAGGGGAAAGGGTGATGTTGTCAAGCACGCTTAGGTGTGAGAAAAGGTTGAAGTTTTGAAATACCATGGTCATCTTTTGGCGAAGGGCTGTGATGTTGCTTTCATCCGCCTTTACGCCATCCACAAAGACTTCACCTTCGTCCTTTTCCTCTAGACCGTTTAGGCACCTTAGAAGGGTGCTCTTGCCTGAGCCAGAAGGGCCTATGATGCAAAGAACCTGGCCGTCTTCTACGGTAAGGTCAATGCCCTTTACAGCATGCAGATCCTTAAAAATCTTATGTATGTTTTTCGCTTCAATCATTATGCTGCTCCTTCCGACATTTTCTTTTCCATCTTAGCTACCACCTTTGAAAGTGGATATGTAACAGCTAGGTAAACCAGCGCTGCGCCGATGTAGGCCGCGAAGGTCTCAAATGTGTTGGCATTCCATAGCTGTGCACTTCTCAGTGTTTCAACAACTCCACAATAGGCAAGAACTGATGTCTCCTTGATCAGTGTAATGAACTCGTTACCGAAGGAAGGAGTTACGATCTTAAATGCCTGTGGCAGGATAACGTACCTATTTGCTTGTCTCTTAGTCATTCCTAGGGAGTAGCAGGCCTCTATCTGACCTGGGTCTACTGACTGCAGACCGCCACGAATTACTTCAGCCATATAGGCTGCGGAGTTTCCTCCGCAAACTATGATGGCAGGGATTAATAGGACGGGCCATTTGAAAGGTACACCTAATCCTTGAAGCAGGATAGGTATTCCATATGCGAAGATTAGCGCCTGCACTATCATCGGAGTGCCACGGATAATCTCGATGTATGCCTTAGAAATTACCCTAGGAAAAACTTTTTTTGACATCTTCATGAAGGCCAATAGAAGGCCAAAGGACGCTCCGATTGCAACGGCTAGTAAACTAACGAATAGCGTCATTGGAAGGCCCTTCAAGGCCATTAAAAACCCTGTAACGTATACGCCCATTAGTTAAACCACTTATCGTATAGTTCATCGTATGTGCCGTTGTCTTTCATGTTCTTAAGACCAGCGTTGATCTTATCTAATAATTCCTTGTTGCCCTTTGCAACAGCGAAGCCATAGCTTTCTGCGTTAAGAGTATCGCCTACGATCTTAACCTTGCCTGGTTGCTTTGAGATGTAGCTCTTTGCTACTGGAAGGTCGATGATTACTGCGTCAACGTCGCCGTTGATTACTTGAAGTACGCAAGTATCGAATTGGTCAAGGATAACTGCTTCTTTGATCTTTCCATCCTTAGCAAGTTCGTTTGCCTTGTCGCCACCTGTAGTCTGAATCTGTGAAGCAACCTTCATGTCGCTTGTTAAGTCGTCGATTGACTTGATAGTGTTGTTTCCTTCTTTAACTAGAACAACAAGTCCGCTGTCATAGTAGTAGTCTGAGAAGTCTACCTTCTTTTGACGATCTGGGTCCATAGCGTTCATGCCAGCTGCGATGATGTCTGCGTTACCAGCTTGGATAGCAGGGATAAGTGCGTCAAATCCCATTGATTCAAATTCAACTTCGAAACCTTGGTCCTCAGCGATAGCTTGCATTAGTTCCATATCGAAACCTGTAAGTTCTCCGTTTTCGTCAGTTGTGTCAAATGGTGGGAATGTAGGCTCTGTGATTACCTTGTAAACGTCTGATGAGCCGCATCCAGTCATAAATGCTACGCATAGCATAAGTGATAACATTAGAGTGATAACTTTTTTCATTTCTTTACCTCCTAAATAAACAATAAAAAAAGACTGTCCAATAATAGGACAGCCTAAAGATTAACAATAGCATTCTATTACCGTGCATATATTGAGTATGCACAGCACGAAAAAATACAAGCTTGCTTAACTCAATCTTGTTATTCTTTTCCTTGTATTAACTTGTCTTCGTCTCAATGATAGATATGTCATTGCTTGTCTCCTTTTTCAAAATACAAGCACAAATATATACTTCATCACTTCATCTGTCAATAGTGAATGCAAAAAACTTTGAATTTTTTTGCACTCTTTGCTATTTCACTTTCTTTTTCATAGGAATATATTAAACAAAAAACCAAAAGGAGGGGATAATATGTACGTATTAACAACTAGTTTAAACGGCAGAGATAACGGCTGCATAGTAAGAGATGTGATGGTCATAGATTCTGACCAAAAGAAGATTTGTCTTTGCATCAAGAAGAGCTACCTTTCGTGCTGCATGATAAACCGCTCAAAGAAGTTTAACCTCTCTATCACTAATGGGGAGAATGAAGACCTAGTCCAGCGTTTCGGCATGGTTAGCGGAAAAGCGGTGGACAAGTTTGAAGGCTTTAGGGCATTTAAGAGGGCAGATAACGGAGTGCCTTACATCACCAAGAACACCGATGGGTACATGTCGGTAGATGTAGACCAGGTAATTGACCTTGGGACTCACGCCATCTTCATTGGAAAGGTAACTGATGAAGATAGCTTTGTGGTATATAAATGTAAGGTTTGCGGCCATCAGCACTACGGCTGGCTTGATGATGACTTTAAGTGTCCTGTGTGTTCAAGCGGAAGGGATGCTTTTGAAAGGGTGTGATCATATGAAGATATATGTATGTAAGAAATGCGGCAGAATAGCTTTCTCTGAAAGAGAGGACCTAAGATTTTGTTTTTGCACAGGCAGGGGGAATTATATGGTATACTAAAGGCATATGGAGGAATTGACATATGACTAGACAATTTAGAAAACTAAATCCAGAAGATATGAAGCAGTATATGGAGATATATTTAAATGCCTATCCTGCAGGTAAGGACCTATCAGGTGAATGCTACGATAAGTATTACGATAGGAATCTTAAGTCCATGAAGGATTTTGACCACGTAACCTTCTACGGCCTATTTGAAGGGGATAAGCTAATTGCCCAGGCCAAGTTCATAGACTTTGATGTAAATCTGTTTGGAAAGATGAGAAAGGCTAAAGGCCTTATGGCCCTAGGAGTTCATCCGCTTGAAAAGAAAAAGGGTGCAGCAAAGGATATGGTGCTAGCCTTTGAAGAGGAAACGGACTACCTTGCTATGCTACTACCTTTTAGGGTTGACTTCTATAGGGATATGGGCTATGGATGCGGCACTAAGATAGATGAGTACCACATTCTGACTGAGTACTTGCCAGACGTGGATACCGAAGGAGTTAAGTTCATCCCTAGGGAGAACTTTAATGAAATGCTAGAGTGCCATAGGGAGTTTGTAAGAAACTACCACGGTGCCTGCTATAAATTTGAGGAAGAGGTAAGAGACTTTAAGGCTGATGAAGAGGGTAGATGGCTAGGATATTATGAGGATGGAAAGCTTTTAGGATACGCCATCTTCGACTTTGAAAATGTATCGGATACCAACTACACATTAAACCAGATGGTTATTAGGGAACTGGTATATCTTAATCAGCAGGCTCTAGGAAAGCTGCTAAGCGCCATCAGGCTTCAGTCGGATCTTGCTCAGAGCGTAGTAATTAGGACAGGGGAGATGGACTTTCATCATCTGCTTAAGAGCCCTCAGCACGTGGATGGCTACTATATAGACTTTGGCTTTATGAAGACAAACGTATCTGCTATAGGCACCATGTATAAGATAGTAGATATTGAGAAGTTCGTAGAAGAGACTAGCCACAGAAGATTTGTAAACATCCCGCTAAAGGTTTCCTTCAATATATATGACGAACTAAAGCACGAGGAAAAGAAATTCACCTTAAAGTTTAAGGATGGAAGCTACTCATACTCAAAGGAGGAAGGCCAGGTACAGGTTAATATGAACCTATCCGACTTCAGCGCCCTTATGATGGGCTCAGCTGAATTCTCCGCTCTTGAAAGGATGGGAGTGTTAAAGGTGGATAAGCCTGAATACATTAGAGACCTAGACAGTCTATTCCACGTAGAGCAAAAGCCTTTTACAAATACAGACTATTAAACAATTCGCAGCCAAAAGGCTGCGTTTTTTCTTGCGTTGCAAGGATTTGTGGTGGGTTCTTAAAATGCACCACTTCCAATTCGTAAGACTCGTCACCATTTTTTAAAAACAGGCGTTAAAAACTTGCAACGCAGCCAAAAGCATTTTGTGACAAAAAGTTTTAAAAATGTATTTACTTCATCACTGTGTAGTGCTAAAATGATAAAGTAAATTGTTTATATTTTGTTTTTAAAAACGGAGGTCAAACATGAAGAAAATATTATCATTGGTGCTATCACTAGCTATGATTTTCGTATTCACAGCATGTGGTAACAATAACTCAGGTGACGTTATCAAGATCGGTTTCTTCGCTCCAGAATCAGCAGCAGCTGCTGCTGCAGACGGACTTTCAGCTCAAAACTCCGCTAAGTTAGCTGTTAAGCTAATTAACGAAAACGGTGGTATTAACGGAGCACAAGTTGAACTAGTTGACATGGACGACGCTCTTGATACAACAGAAGCTGCTAACATCGCTGAAAAGCTTGCTTCTGACGATTCAATCGCTGCAGTAGTATCAGGTTCATATTCAGGACCTACTAAGGTTGCAGCTCCAATTTTCCAGGCTGCTGGAAAGTTAATGGTATCTGCTTACGCAGTACACCCAGACGTAGTTAATGCTGGAGATTTAATTTTCTCACAATCATTCCCAGGCGCTTTACAAGGTACTGCAGCTGCTATCTATGCAACTCAAGACCTAAAGGCTAAGAAGATTGCTATCATCTCAGTTGACCTTGACTTTGGTGCAACTCAAGTAGAAGCATTCAAGGCTCAATTAAAGAAGATGGGTTGGGATGGCCAAATCGTATATGAAACTGCAATCGATATCGCAGACTCAGATATGTCATCAGCTGTAACTGCAGCTGCTTCAAAGGGCGCAGACCTAATCTACTCAGTAAACTACTACGAACAAGCTGCTCAAGTTCTTCGTGAAGTTGGACAAAAGAAACTTGGCATTCCAGTTCTTGGATGCGAAGGTGCTGACTCATTCGAACTACTTAACATCGCTGGCGAATACGCAAACGGTCTATACATCACAACTAACATGAACCGTGACGATGAAAACGAAGCAACTAAGGAATACATCAAGGCATACGTAGATGAATATGGATATCAACCAGACATGGTAGGTGCTTCCGTATACGACGCATTCCAAGTATTATTCGCAGCTATGAAGGAAGTTGGAACAGACAC